>NZ_SOKV02000060.1:1079-17610 GCF_004407025.1 Paracoccus sp. DMF | reverse complement strand
GCCGGGCGCCACCAGGGGCCGCGAGACATAGGCAGCCGCCGCCTCGAGATTTGCGAAACGCCCGAGATCGCGGTCCAGCGTTTCAAGATGTCGAAGCTCGAGATCCTTGTCAGACATGGTCCGCCTTTCTGTTCCGCCGGGTGCTAAGAAGAAATCGACGGCCTGACAAGGCGGATCCGACAAAAGAACGGGCGCCGCTCCTCCACATGCCATTGCTCTGCCCTGGCGGGCGTAAGCGATCAGGGTCAGCGTTGGGGAAAAGCGGCCGATCAAGAAACACCCGTCACGGTCATCGTGCCATCAGCACCCTCTGGCCTCGATATCGAAGCATGCGCGCGACGGCTGCAAGGCGCGGCCTTTACCACCTCAGCCAACTGCATTTTCGCCGCGCCCTGCGGTTGCCTGCAGCTATGACCTTGGTTAGCCTTGTTCCATACAACACGGAGCTGCACATGAAACTCAGGGCATTCCTCGCCGCCATTGCCGTCGCCGCCTCGCTTGGGCCAGCCGCTTCGGCGCAAGAGATGTCGTTCTTCCGCATCGGCACCGGCGGCACGGCCGGCACCTATTACCCGATCGGCGGGTTGATCGCGAACGCGATTTCCAACCCACCAGGTTCGCGCGCCTGCGAGGATGGCGGTTCGTGCGGCGTGCCGGGACTGGTTTCGACGGCGGTGGCTTCGAACGGTTCCGTGGGCAATGTCAATGCGATCAACGGCGGCGCGATGGAAGCCGGCTTCAGCCAGTCCGACGTCGCCTATTGGGCGCAGACCGGCACCGGCCTGTGGGAAGGCCAGCCCGCCGTCGAGAAGCTTCGGCTGATCGCCAACCTCTACCCCGAAAGCATCCATCTGGTGGCGCGCAAGGACGCGGGCATCGCCTCGGTCGCCGATCTCAAGGGCAAGCGGGTGTCGCTGGACGAACCCGGCTCGGGCACGCTGGTCGATGCCAAGATCATCCTCGACGCATACGGCCTGTCCGAAAAGGACATCACGCCGGAATATCTCAAGCCGGACCAGGCGGCGGACAGGATGCGCGACGGGGCGATGGACGCCTTCTTCTTTGTCGGCGGCTACCCGGCAGGCGCGATCGCGGAACTCGCCAGCCAGCATGGCGTGACCCTGGTGCCCATCGCCGGCCCCGAGGCCGACAAGCTGCGCGAGACCTACAGCTTTTTTGCCGCCGACACCGTTCCAGCCGGGACCTACGAGGGGCAGGACGCCGATGCCGCAACCCTTTCGGTCGGGGCGCAGCTTGTGACCAGCGCCGACCAACCCGAAGAGCTGATCTACGGCATCACCAAGGCCATTTATAACGAAAACACCCAGAAGCTGTTCGCCGCCGGCCATGCCAAGGGCAAGCAGATCACCCTGGACAACGCGACTCTGGGCGCCGGTATCCCCTTCCACCCGGGCGCCGAGCGTTTCTACAAAGAGGCCGGCAAACTGAAATAAGCAAGCCCGCAAGCCGACGAAGGGATGCGGCCGAGCTTCGGCCGCACCCCTTGGCCTTTGAACTGCACGGCAGGAACTTCCCATGACCCAGACCACCTCCCAGCTTTCCGAGGATCAGCTTCGCGCGCTGGAAGAGGAATACGATCCCGAGGCTCGCTTTCGCACGGTGACGCGCCCCATCGCCATCCTGACCGGGGTAATCCTGTTCCTGCTGTCCTGCTATCACTTCTATACGGCGGGCTTCGGCATTCCGCGCGCGACCACGCATCGCGGGCTGCACATGGGCGTGTCGCTGTTCGTCATCTTCCTCAGCTTCTCGGCCCTGGCGAAGAACCGCCACCGGACGGACGGCTTCGCCATCCTGGGCGTGCCGGTGACCGACTTGCTGCTGGCCCTGGGCGGCGCGGTCAGCGCCTTCTATGTGCCGTGGATCTATGACCAGCTGCAGTTCCGCGTGGGCAACCCCCTGCCCGTCGACATTGCCATGGGCACCGTCCTGCTGGTCGTGCTGATGGAGGCCGTGCGTCGATCCATGGGCTGGCCGCTGCCGCTGATCGCCGGGCTGTTCATCGCCTATGCCTATTTCGGCAAGTCGATGCCCGGCATCCTGGTCCATCCCGGCGCCGACTGGTCCAACATCGTCAACCACCTCTACCTGACTTCGCAGGGCATCTACGGCACCGCGCTTGGCGTGATCGCCACCTATGTGTTCCATTTCGTGCTGTTCGGCGTCATGGCGCAGAAGATCGGGCTGGGGCAGCTTTTCATCGACCTGGCGACCGCGCTGGCGGGGCGCTTTGCCGGCGGGCCGGCCAAGGTCTCGGTCATTTCCTCGGCCATGCTGGGCACGATCTCGGGTTCGTCCATCGCCAATACGGTGACCACCGGCGCGCTGACCATCCCGGCCATGATCAAGATCGGCTTCAAGCGCCATTTCGCGGCGGCGGTTGAAGCGGCCTCCTCGACCGGCGGGCAGATCACGCCTCCGGTGATGGGCGCGGTCGCCTTCCTGATGGTCGAATACCTGGGCATCCCGCTGCGCACCATCCTGATCGCCGCCATCGTGCCGGCCTTCATGCATTTCTTCGGCGTGCTGGTGCAGGTGCATCTGGAGGCCAAGCGCCTGGGCATCCGCGGCCTGCGGCAGGAGGAACTGCCCAAGGCCTGGAAGGTCCTGCGCGAGGGCTGGCTGTCGGTGTTTCCGCTGGTGCTGCTCGTGTGGATGCTGATGTCGGGCCGCACCCCCTTCCTGTCGGCCTTCTGGGCCATCACGGCCTGCATGGCGGTCTATCTGATCCAGCGGATCATGGCGGCGGGCGTGCTGGAAGGCATCAAGGAAGCCGCGACCGGCATCTATGAAGGCTTCGTCGCCGGCGCCCGGCAATCGCTGGCGGTGACGGCGGCGGCGGCGCTGGTCGGCGTGGTGATCGGCATCGTCACCCTGACCGGCGTGGGCTTCAAGATCGCCTTCATGGTCACCTCGGTCGCGGCGAACTGGGCAACATCGCTGCACGGGCTGCTGGCCCCGCTGCCGTTCGAACTGTTCAGCATCGAGACGCTGACGCTGCTGTTCACCCTGCTGATGACAGCGGTGGTCTGCGTGCTGATGGGCTGCGGCGTGCCGACGACGGCCAATTACATCATCATGGTCGCCGTGGCGGCGCCGGTGCTGGGCATGATGAATGTGGAGCCCCTGGTGGCGCATTTCTTCGTCTTCTATTTCGGCGTGCTGGCAGACGTGACGCCGCCAGTCGCGCTGGCAGCCTATGCCGGCGCGGGCATCGCCGGTGCCAACGGCTTCAAGGCCGGCAACACAGCCTTCCGGCTGTCGATGGGCAAGGCGCTGGTGCCCTTTGTCTTCGTTTTCTCGCCTTCGCTCCTGCTGGTCACGCAATCCTTTACCCTGCCCGATTTCCTGCTGGCCTTTACCGGCGCGGTTCTGGGCATCGTGGCCCTGTCGGCAGCGATCACGAACTGGCTTTTCGGGCCACTGCTGCTGGTCGAGCGAGCGTTGCTGCCCATCGCGGCACTGATGATGATCGCGCCCGAAGTCATCTCGACCGTGATCGGTGCAGCAATCCTCGGCCTGGTTGTTCTAAGGCAATACCTCGCGAACCGCTCCGGTCCGCGACAAGCGCCAGCTGCATGACGCGCGGAGGTCAAGCAGCCGGTGCGGGTCAGGCCCGGGCAGGTCTTGGCTGAACATCATTGATCAAGGCGCGACCACGATCTCGCACATCCGGCCCTGAATAGCGGGCAGATCTGCGAACTGGCACACATGATGTCCATTTGACGCCGCCACCGGCAGCCACAAACCGGGCCGCCCGGTGGTCGGCATGAACCCCGCAGGGTGCGGCGCCTGCGATACGACCCCACTCCTGCAGCAAACATGAATGGCCGGTATGGGAGCGGTTGGGCGCGGCCTGACCGTCCGTTTAGGGCCGGCCGGCACCCCAACTGGCGCTCACGCCTTCAGCATCTTGACGACTTGCCGTGCCGTGGCTTTGGCCGAGCTTGAATTCTGCCCTGTGACCAGCCTGTCGTCGGTGACGATATGGGGAACGAAGGGCATCCGCCTGAACGGCATCGACGCGCCCGAAAGCGCGCAGCCTTGCCGGGACGCCCGTGGCAAGACCTGGCGCTGCGGCCAGCAGGCGGCGCTGGCGCTGTCCGACCGCATCGCCCGCCGGTCGGTCAGCTGCCGGCCGACCGGCACCGAGCGTTATGGCCGGGTCGTCGCGGATTGCTTTGCCGCAGGCGAGACCCTGAACCGCTGGATGGTCGGCCAGGGCTGGGCTGTGGCCTACCGGACGTATTCGACGGCCTATGTCGATGCCGAGGACAGCGCCCGCAGCGCCGGGCGCGGGATCTGGCAGGGCCGTTTCGAGATGCCCTGGGACTGGCGGGCCGAGCGGAGCGGCGCGCCGACCCCGGCACCGCTGCCGCGGCTCCTTGAATTGGCCGGTCGCGACTGGTCCTGCAGCCCACGCAAGACCTGCCCGGCAATCGGCAGCTGCGAAGAGGCCAACTGGTATCTGCAAAACTGTGCCTGGGGCGGCAAGCTCGACCGCGACAACGACGGCATCCCCTGCGAGAGTCTGTGCTGAGGACAGCGCTTTCCGAGGCCCGTGGGAACCGCGCGGCTCAGCTTTTGCTGCCCGTCATCTCCAGCCATTGCACCAGCGCACGGCGGATCATTTCCGGGCGAGTGGGCAGGTCTGGCTCAACGCGACGACGGTCGTCGATGGCCTCGATCAGTTCGCGTGGGAGGCGAAGATTGATAGCCTCGGTATCCTTTTTAGGTGGGGCCACGCAGATTCCTCTCGCTCGATATTGACACCATGATACCGATGTGCCATATTGAAACGTCCGAGACAAGGGTTGCAGCCCAAGTCCCGGCCTAATCACGGTCAACCCTTAGGAGATCGACCATGACTACTTGCCTTTCTATCAGCCCGGGCCACGCGACGGAAGCGCCTGCCCTGCCGTTTACCCCCACACCGATGACGCAGCGCTTTGCGTTCATGCAAGCCGCGCTGGCGCTCTATCTCGACGCCGAGCGCGATCTGACGCAGTCCGGCGCCTGGGATCCGGCCTGCGACCACTGGCTGCGGGATGCCGAGGCGGCGCGGACGGCGCTGGCGGCCGCGCTCGACGCGGTCTGCGCGACCGGGCCCGTGCGGGCCCAGGACCGGCCGCTGCGCCAGCTGGCGCGGATCGCGCGGGTCATGCTGCTCGCGACCGACGAGGCCGAGTTCGCCCAGGCCCATGGGCTGATCGCCGCCTTCGGCGCCGTGCTGCGCTGCCCCGGCAGCGGCCCGGTCGATCGGCATGTCGACCGGATGCTGGCCGAGGCCCGCGCACAGTTGGCCGCGGTCGCGGCGCTGCCGGATTATGCGCCGGAGGTGGATGATAGCGCCGGCGTCGATCTTGCGCCCGCCGCCGTGATCGGCGCGCAGGACAGCGCGCCGCGCCAGACCTTGCCCACCGGCCTCCCCCGCGCCGCCGACATGGCGCGCAAGCCCTCCCCGACGCCCCGCGACCTGCCCGGCGCCGCGGCCGCCTGACCGGCGCTTTCCGCCGCCCTTTCTCCCCCGAAGGGCCGCGCCGTTCCCCGCGCGTGATCGCCAGACACCGCGCCTGACCCATCACCCTTCCCGGATCCTGCCGCCGCCCCGGGCCACGCCGCCCGCAGGCGCGACCTCATGCACCCTCTGACCAGGGAAGGATCTTCTCATGTGTTTTTCCACCACCCCCGGCGCCGCGCCGGCGCGCTCCACGGCCCTGCCCCCGCTTTCCCGCCCCGATCCGGCCGCACTGGCAGGCGACCGCCGCCGCCAAGGGCTTTCGCATCCTCGCCCGCGTCCATGACCGTTATCACCTGCTGCTGCGCTGCCGGACCTGCCGGCGCGACTTCCCCGCCAAGCTCTTCGTGCTGATGCGCGGCCAGCCGCTCTGCCCGCATTGCCTGGCCGCGCGGCGCGCCGCGCTGGCGGCGGAGGCAGGCGTCGCCTTCCTCGGCCCCGATCCGGACCATACCGCCTACGGCCAGTTCCGCGCCCCCTGCGGCCACATCCTGCGCCGGCAGTTCGACCTGATCGCGCGGGTCGCGCGCGGCGAGACCGGGCTGCGTTGCGAGACCTGCCACGCCGCGCGCGAGGCGGCCGAGGCCCGGCGCTTCGGCTGGCAGCGCCTCGGGCCCTGCCCGTCGGGGCGGCCGAATTACAGGCTTTATCGGCACCGCTGCGGCCATGTGCAGCGCGTGGCCCAGGCCAACATGCTCTGGGACCAATGCGACTGCGCCGGCTGCGGCCAGAGCTGGAGCGCCAGGCCGAGCTTTCTCTATCTCTTCGAGATCCGCCTGCCGGCCCGCGGCCCCCGCCCGGCGCGGGATTACCTGAAGCTCGGCTACAGCGCCCATCCGGTCAAGCGCCACCGCCACCAGCTGGGCCTGCCGCCGGAGGCAGGCGTCGCCGTGCTGCGGGTCGTGGCCATGGCTTCGGGCCACGCGGCCTGCGCCTGCGAGATCGCGCTGCACCGCCAGCTGCGGCGCGCCCACCCCGATGCGGTGGTGCCGAGGGCGGAGTTCGCCGACGGCATCAACGTCACCCGCGAGATCTATCGTCCGGCGCTGCGTCCGGTGATCGAGGCGGCGCTCGACCGCGTCGCGGCCGACGCCGACGCCGACGCCGGCGCCGGGCTGTCCTGACCACATCGCCGCGCCGCCGCCTCGGCGGTGTTCCCACGCGAACAAGCCGTTCCACCCATCCACGACGACACGCCTCTGCGTGCCGCGCGCCCTGCCGCGCCGCGCCCCGGCCTCTGGAGATCCTGCATGACCGCACCCAAATCCGCCCGCCCCAGCCCCGCGCCCGCCTGGCTGCCCTTCGCCCGCACGCTGCTGCACCGCCTGCGCGAACCCACCGGCGAGGCGCTGCCCGATCCCGATCTTGCCGCCGACCTCGGCCTGGCCAGCGCGCCCGCGGCGCTGACGCCCCGCACCCTGCTGACGGCGCTGCGCCTGGCCGCGGGCCTCGGCGGCCAGGCCGCCGTCACCGCTGCCCTGCGACCCGGCGCGCTGACCCTGCTGCGCGGGATCCCGGCCGAGGACATCGCTCTGCTGCGCCATGTGCTGCCCTCCCTGCTGCCCGGCGCCTGGCGGATCCGCGAGCTGAAGCCGGACGACGGCGCCCCACGGGAGCACCCCGGCGCCACCACGCTGCACCTGATCACGGCCCCCGCGCCCGGGCGCGGTGACGCGCTGCAGCACCCGCTGATCGCAGGCCTCGACAGCGCCGCGCCGCTGCTGATCCTGCTTGCCGAGGGCGCCGCGCTGCCCGACGCGCGGCCCGGTCGGCATGCGGTCATCCACGAGTTCGCGCCGATCGGCGCCGAACTGGTCTGGGCGCTCCTCGAGGCCCTGCAGCGCCTGCCCCGCCAAAACGCGGCGACCGATCGGGCCCTGCTGCGCCAGGCCTTCGACACCGGGCTCCACCTCGACAGCACCGATGTGCTGCTGGCCCTGCGCGCGCCGACCCTCGCCGAACTCGCCGAACGCCTCGCCGCGACCCACAGCCCTGCGCCGGGCGACGCCGCCGCGCCGCCCACCCTCGACAGCCTCACCGGCGACAGCCCGGCGCTGCAGGCCGCGCGGCACCTGGTCGAGGATCTGCGGCTCTGGCGCGCCGGGCGCCTCGACTGGTCCGAGATCACCCGCAGCGCGCTCTTTTACGGCCCGCCCGGCACCGGCAAGTCCTGGCTCGCCCAGGCCATGGCGACCTCGGCGGGCGTCAGCGCGATCACCGGCAGCTTCGGCGAATGGCAGGCGGCGGGGCATCTGGGCGAGATGCTCAAGGCCATGCGCCGCACCTTCGCCGAGGCCCGCGCCCGCGCGCCGGCCGTCCTGATCCTCGACGAGCTCGACGCCGTGGGCAACCGCGAAGACAACGCGGGCTCGAACCAGAACTACCGCGTGCAGGTCATCAACGCCTTCCTCGCGCTGATGGACGAGATCGCCCGCGCGCCCGGCGTCATCGTCGTCGCCACCTGCAACCACATCGACCTGATCGACCCGGCGGTGCTGCGCCCGGGCCGCTTCGACCTCAGGGTCGAGGTGCCGCTGCCCGATGCCGCCACGCTCGCGGGCGTGCTGCGCCGCCACCTGGCGCTGCCCGAGGCGGACCTCGCCGCGCTCGCCCGGCATTGCGTCGGCCTGAGCCTTGCCGAATGCGACGCCGAACTGCGGGCGGCGCGGGGCGCGGCGCGCCGGGCCGGGGTCGCGCTCGACGCGGCCGGCCTCATGGCCCGGCTCGGCGCCGGGCGCGATCCGGCGATCGACCGCCGCGTCGCCCTGCACGAATGCGGCCATGCCCTCGTCACCACCGCGCTCGGGCGCGGCACGGTGCAGCGCCTGGCGCTTGCGGGCAGCGGCGGCACGACCCGGATCGCGCGCCGCCCGCAGGCCGGGCTCATCGCCGACCACACCGACCTGCTGGCCGAACTGATGGCCGGCCGCGCCGCCGAGCGGCTGGTGCTGGGCGCTGTCTCCGCCGGCGCCGGCGGCCCGCCGGACTCCGACCTGGCGCTGGCCACGCGCGTCGCGCTCGATCTCGAGACCCGCTACGGCCTCGGCGCCGAGGGGCCGCTCTGGTTTGGCGACAACGCGGCAGCCTGGCGCGACCCCGATCTGCGCGCCCGGATCCGGCGCCACCTCGAGGCCGCCGAGGCCCGCGCCGCCGCCCTGCTGGCCCCGCATCGCGCGCTGCTCGAGGACATGGCCGCCGCCCTGGTGAGCCGGCGCGAGCTTTCCGACGACGACCTTACCCCCTGGCTCGGGCGCCTTGATCTGGAGGTCGCCGCGCAAGCGATGCTGGACATCGAACAGCCAACGCCGCCGCCCGACTGAACCGCCGCGCCTCCGAACCCCTGCGCCCTGCCGCCATCGCCGCCGCCGAACCGCAGCCATCGCAGTCCACCAAAAGCGCCGGAGCCCCCGTCATGCCGCAAGCCACCACCCGGCGCGACCTCATCGCCGTGCCGCCGGATGCGGTTGATGCCCTGCGCCGGAAGTTGCGCGCACTCGATGATGCCCTCACCTCGGCCCGCGCCACCCTCATATCCCGTCGGCAAGACCATACTGCGGCGCTCGCCGACGGCCTGCCCGAAGATCCGCCTGAGACTCTCGGCCGAGTTGGAGGGCCTTGCGACAACGCGCTCGCAGCGCATAGGAGCGATTGCGGCGGAGTTCCAGCACGATGCACAGACCCGTGCGGGCCTCGCCGGGCTTGAGGCCAGGATCGCCACCGCCCGCACGGAACTGGATGTCTGGGCCGCAGTCAACCTTGCCGCCGGATCGCGCAATGGCGACCGTTTCACCCGCATCGCGCAATCCATCACGCTGGATGTCTTGGTCGGTCACGCCAATCATCATCTGGCCGATCTGAATCCCCGTTACCGTCTGCGCCGAGCAGCCGATCTGGCGCTTCAGGTCGAGGATCGTGACATGGGTGACGAGCCGCGCGCCACCCGGAGTCTTTCTGGGGGCGAGCGTTTCCTGGTCTCACTAGCCCTTGCACTTGCCCTGTCGCGGATGGGCGGCAAAGGCGCCTGGCCTCAACCCTGTTCATGGACGAGGGCTTTGGCTCGCTCGACGCAACCAGTCTGGATCTGGCCATCGACGCGCTGGAAACCCTGCAATCTCAAGGTCGGCAGGTTGGCGTTATCAGCCATGTGGAGGCGATGAAGGATCGCATCACCACCCGGATCAATGTGCGCAAACAGGGTGGTGGGAAAAGTGTGATCGAGATCAGCGGATTGGCTTGATGATTGACAGGGGTGAAGAAAGGGCCTCCCCTCATCACCCGAGGCCATGGCCAAAGCGATCATATCCACTGTCATCGCCATGGCAGAACGAAGCGAAGTCGCGCTACGGTCTGTTGCGGCTCGATAGCATGAATCTGGCGAAGCAGAAACATAGACTTGGAAAGTTGAATTTCCTCATGGTACGTCCTGTTCTGACGCTTCAAGCTGGCAAAGCTACAAGCAGACTGAAAAGGACGTCAGATGCTGCATGCATTGAACAACAAGAAAGCTCGGCTCGACCGCATCATCAAGGGCGTCGCCAAGCAGCCGCGCGAGGACCTGATCACATCCACGCTGTTCGGCTCGCTCGAATTCATGACGGATGTATCGCGTGCCGAAGCGCTGAAAGCGCTGCTGGGACTCGAACTGGGACCTGCCAGCAGAATGACGATGTGGCCCAAGTTTTACCATGGAAGCCAGAGAGTCGAGCCTGACCTCGTGATCGTTGACGGACAGGAATGCCACATCGTCGAGGTCAAGTGGGGGGCGCACCTAGGCATCCGCCAGCTTGAGCGGCAGCTCGACGCTGTTGGGACGTGGGACTGCCACAAGGACCGCGATCTGCTGGGTTCTGGACCGCGAAAGGTGAAGAGCCTGACCATCCTGGGATTTGAGCGGCATCATGCAGCGCAGGTTGCCGAATGCACCGGGGCAGTCGTGCCGATCAGGCAGCGCACCTGGCAAGAGGTGGCCCGCGACATGTGGAAACTGCAACTGGAGTCGACGGACGCCCTGGCGGCTTGGGCACAGCAGGTGCACCAGTTCCTGACCAACACCCCCAAGGCCCGAACCATGACGGGATGGCCCGACCTGGTGCCGGTTGAGCCCGGTCACCTGAAATTCCACGCAATACGTCCTCTGGATCTGGTTCCTGTACCTGCCACAGCCTGGACGTTTCCATCCGGCGAAGACCTTCCCAACTGACAAAGGCAACGTGATGAGCGACAAGATAATATGGCAATCGGCCCGCAACATTCTTGACACGGTGAACAGCCTGGAGGCGCTTGGCGACGTGGTCGGGCGTTCCATCATGGAGACGTTCCAAGGCAATCATGTTTCGGACGACGGTTGGGGTGCGCAGGGCGAACATGATGACTGGATCGAACCGATGTTCGTTCGCAACTTCAGCCTAAAGAGACACAAAAAATCCAACGCAAAGATCACGCGCTGCATATCTATCGGGTTCCAACTGACCAGCGATGCATCGGAACTCGAATGGAACCACGGTCAACGGGCGAAGCTATTGGTCGCGTCCAGCGAAACAGACCATTTCGCTTTTGGCACCAGCTTTCCGAATGCCGGTGGTGAAGCCGAAGACATGACTGACGATGAGGCTCCCGAGCGTTACAGCAGCGATGGCTTCCGGTGGATCGGAGAGCGGTGCGGGGACTGGTTCTATGCCGTCCCGCTTGACGCGCTCAAGAGCGAGGCCGACGTGCAGCGTCTTGTCGCGAACCCCCTTGCCCGGCTCATCGGCGGTGACGCCAGCGAGGCTGTGCTCGGACCCATCAAGGACAAGCTTTGCCTGCCGCCCCAGCATCAGGAACTGTCGGCCGAGGCGTCCTGATCGCGCAGGGCTTGGCGGGCGGCCTCGATCCTGTCGCGCCAGGCGACCCGCAGGGCTTCGGGTGCGATGATCCGCACCCGATCGCCCCATCGGAAAAGGTGGTCGCACATCTCCTCGATGCCGCCGGCAGTAAAGCGGACGGTCAGGCTGCCATCGGGCTCGTCGGTCACCGTCTGGGTCGGGTGGAACTGCCAGAGCCGCGCCTCGGGCGCAGCCTCGGGCAGGAAACGCCATTCGACCATCATCGGCTCCTCGCGCCAGACGCCAAAGGAACCGGACAGCCAATCCGACAGATCGAGGTCCTCGGGTGGCGTAAAGATGGTATCCAGCAGTTCGACCCTGTGCAGGTTTGCCAACCGGAACAGCCGCAGGTCGTCAACATAATCGCTGTAGGCGAGCAGATATTGCCGGCCCGATCCCATCAGCAGGGCGATGGGACCAAGCTCGATGCTGCGGGACAGCTTGCCCGATCCGGCATTGAGATAGTCGCACTCGATCCATACCCCGGCCAGGATCGCCTGGCGCAGGGCAGACAGCACCGGCTCGGACAGCGTCTCGCGCGGGCCGGGACGCAAGGCGACACCATCGGCCTGAAGCAGGGCCTCCATGTCCGGCGCAAGGCGGGTGCGGGATTGCGGGCTCATTGCCGCCTGCAATCGGTCTGCCAGTGCCGACATGCGATCTGCGGTCGGAAGGTCGCCCTCGCGTCTCAGCAAGACCTCGGCCCTGTGCAGCGCGGTCAGGTCATCGAGCGTGGGAGCCAGCGTGCGCGACAATACGGATGACGTCAGAACCCATCGCTTGGGCGGACCTTGGTCGCCCTCTTCCATCTGCGGCAGGGCGCGCAGCAACGCATCACGCATTCGCTCGGCCGCGCGGCGTTCGATCCCTGCGATGTCCTGGATGTCGGTAAGCGAGATCCCGTCTCGCCTGGCCTCCATTCGCAGGATGATCCGCAACAGCGACTCCAGTTTGGCATAGCGCGCGTCTGTCACCAGTCCTCCTCGGCGGCCATGCCGTCGACGAGGTTCGACACTGGCGGGGCCGGCATGGACAGGGCCGCCAATTCTGCCTCATCGGGCGTGACTGGCGTGAAACTCCACTGGTCCACGCCAACGTTCACCTGGCCCCGTGCCCCACGCCACCGAGTATGGACGTGGCCGAAGGCATTGATCGTCCCCGTCCGCACACCGTTCCATGTCAACAAAGGATAGTGGCACAAGACAAGACGCTGACGGCCCGTGTCCAGTTCGTAAAGATCATGCACCGAGGCCCAGGGGCAAGCCGATGCAAGCCAGTCCGGGTCATGGTTGCCGCGGATCAGGTGCTTGCGGCCAGGCAGCGCCGCGAAGGCGGCACAGGCAGCAGCACGGCCTGCTTCGGTCTCGCAGGCGGCAAAGTCGCCGAGGATCCACAGGTCGTCCTCGCCGGCAATATGCGCGGCGCGCGCGATCATCGCAGCATCCATTGCAGCCGTCGAAGGAAAGGGACGCGCAAAGAAGCGCCGGACCGGATCATCGGCGAAATGGGTATCGGCAGTGAGATAGTGCGCCATGCGCTCCTCCAGCGTCGCCCAGCAATTATGGGACCGCTTTTGCCAGGGGCAAGGGCAAGGCAGGCCCGGCACGTCCCATAATGACGTATCCGGTCGCTAGAGTAACCTCATCGATCACAACGACTGGATTCTCATGACGCTCAACCTTGTCAACATCTCTGACTTTCACGCTCTGATCGACGAGGAACTGGCAGAGGCCGATCCCGTCCTGGCGCCGTGGCAGCCAAACGCAAGACGTTTCCTGCGAAGGCACCTTCTTGATTGCAGCCATGCCATTCGCGTTCATCCATCCGGCAGCGATCCCGAATGGATGCACGAGCGTGTTGCAGAAGGGAAATTGCTTCACCGGCTGGAAAAGCGTCATTTGCGCCAAACAAGACTGAACGTGGGCCAGATGGTCGATCACCTGGCCGAGGTTGCAGCGGTGGCCGATGATCCTGACCATCCCCTTGGTCGTCAAGCTGCGTCATTGCTGAGGTCACTTCCTCATGCCGGGCGCCCGAAGGTCGGCAGGGTCGCGCCCGTCGTTGCGCTGGTCAGGGCCTTTCCCGAACGCGCCAGAAATGCCCTGCTCAGGACAAATCGGCACAAGCCGATCTGTATACCCGAGACGATTAAAGCAGGAGGGCTGACGGGAACACGGTGCACGACGATCCGCGAGGTCCTGAGTCTTGGAAGCGAGGCTCGCAACTGCCTGGCCTCGCCGATGAAGCGGCATCTCGGTATCCAGACAGGCGAGGAAGAGATCTGGGCCCTGCGCTCAGCCAACGACCTAGTCGCCGTATTGGCCATCAAGAACGACCCGCGCCGGCTGGTCGAGTTGAAAGGCCCCGACAACGTGGCCAGCGTGTCGGGCCATGGCGCCGATCTGGCCGACTGGTGCCGCGCGGCCGGGGTGCTGGTCAGCCGACGCTGTGAGATCCGCCTGACAGACATCCTGCCGGCGCAAATAGCGCTTCCCGAGGAATTCGAGGACGAAGAGAGCCCAGGGATGGATAACTGGTTCGACCTGGATTGATGGGGGCGCGTCCGTCAAGGTGGTGTAATTGCCGGGATAGCCTGAGGTCATGATCAGGCGGCCTTTGTGGTGATGCTGAGGATGGGGTCGATCTCCTCCTTGTCGATCTGGGCGAATGCCTCGACCATCATGTATCGGCTGGATGACCACCTGCCCCGCGCCGTGGTTGGGACCGCTGCGACCGCGCCCAGTTCCACCCGGCCCGCATGTGATTCCCGTGGAATCTGGCGCTTCAAGTTTCCTGGCTCTGATTCGCGACTCGTCCTCGCCCCTTAGCAAGGCTCCTCGGTGTGCCCACAAACGATGTTTGCGGCCCTCCGAACCCTTGCGAGGGAGATGCTCTCCCTTCGAACCCTCTGGTCCGCGCCACGGCACGGAAAGGCTGATCCGGGGGGGCTCCGGCGCTGGCTGCGCTGCCGATCTGGCCGATCTCGCGCAGCAACTATGTCTTGGTATTTACAGGCGATTGGCGATGCTCGGGGCGGAAGGAGACCTTCCATGACCCAATCCGATGCCAAAGATACCAGGCGCAGGAATGCCCCTAAGGGCCAGGGCACCAGCCCGAAGTTCGGCGTGCGCCTGCCGCCTGCGACCCGCGCCATTCTGACCCAAAGGGCAAAGGCAGCAGGCCTGTCCGAGGGCGCGCTGATCCGCGCGCTGATCGAGGACGCCGCCGTCGCCACTGCCACGGATCGGGCCGCGCGCCAGCAGACCAACGCGCAGCTGGCCCGCATCGGCAACAATCTCAACCAGCTCGCCCGCCATGCCAACAGCCGGCGCGGCGATGCCGATGCCGCCCGCCTGGCCGCTGCGGTGGCGGAGTGCCGCGCTGACCTGCGCCGGATCTTCGCCGCACCAGCCCGGCTGGAGGCGCGCTGATGCTGATCAAGTTCCTCAAGCACACCGGCGCCGCCCGCAAGGGCCAGGAGGCCGATCCCGATGCCCGCCGCGCCATCGCCTATCTGCTCGGCAAGGTGGTGCTGAAGCCCAGGGCCGCCGGCGGCCCCAAGGTCCCGACGCCCCGCGCCACCAAGCCGATCCACATCTCGGGCGAGGCCTGGCTGGTCAGCCGGACCTGCGCCGCCCTGCCCTTCCAGCACCGTTATGCCTCGGGTGTGATCGCCTTCGACACGGGCGACATCGACATCGCGGCCTGGACCCAGGGCGATCCGGCCCTGCGCGGCATGACCGAGGCGCTGATGCGCGATTTCGAGGACCTGGCCTTTGCCGGCATCCCCGAGGACCGTCGCCCCGAGGTGCTCTGGGTCGCGCATACCGACAAGCGGCGGCTGGAGCTGAACTTCCTGTTTGCCCGCGCGGTGATGGACAGCCGAGGCCGGCTCACGGCGATCAACCCCAAGCCGCCGGAAAAGATCGGCATCGCGATGTGGGAGGCCTTCCGCGACAGCTGGAACCATCGCCATGGCTGGGCCGACCCGCAGGCCCCCGAGCGCCACCGCGACCTGAAGCTGCCCGGCTCGGTCATCAGCACCCCGGCGCGCGATATCGAGGGCAACCCGACATTCGACATCCGCCAGGAGCTGGCCATCGAGATCGGCAACCAGATCGACCTGGGCCGCATCGCCAGCCGCGACGATGTCCTGACCTGGCTGGAGGGACAAGGCCACCGCATCAAGCGCAAAGGCCGTGATTACATCTCGGTCGAATGCCTGCTGTCCCGCGACCGCAGCGACCCGCCGGACGCGCCCGAGCGATACGCCAGGGCGATCCGGCTGCGCGGCGATCTCTTCGATCAGCGCTTCACCTCGCCGGCCTGGCTGGACGAGTGCGGCTGGACTGCCGGCGGCCTAGCGCCGCAGCGGCGCGACATGCGCGGCGCGGCCGATGAGCTCGCACGGCTGAGCGCGCTGCGCGCCGCGCATCATCGCGACCGGCTCGGCTGGCCGGAGCAGGCTCCGGAGCCCGAGCCCGAAGCGCCAGTTGACATCGAAGGCCTGACCTGCGCCTGGGCGCCGCCCGCGCCGGACAGTCCGACTGGCATCCGCGCCAAGGCCCGGCGTCCGAGTTTCGACGAGACCCGCCTGCCCGAGGACCTGATCGCCAAGCTGCGCTTTGTCGATTATCGCACGGGCCGGATGTGGCTGCAGGACGGATCCTCGATCGAGGATCTTGAGGATCGGCTGAAGCCCCAAAGCCGCAGTCACGACACCATTCGCCTGATCATCGCCCAGGCGCGGCTGAAGCGGTGGTCCGGCATCTCGGCGCGGGGCGACGCCGCCTTCCTGCGCGAGGTGACGCGCGTGGCCTTCGCGGAAGGTCTCGAGATCGCCGGCCGGGATGCAGGGATGGACAGGATCGTGCAGGATGAACTCGCGCGGCTGCGCGCGGCGCGGGGTCAGGCGGAGGTTCTGGAGGGCGGCGCCGGGACACCGGGAGATTCGGAGCGCGCACAAACTCCGGATGCTCGCGATGCCGTACCCGGCAGAAAGGGCAATCCGGCAACCCCGTGGTTCGAGGAGCCTATGGACCGCGACACGCTCATCTCGAGCACGTTGGCCATGTTATCCGGCAAACACGATGCCGATGCCGATGCCGATGCCGATGCCGATGCCGAT
>NZ_SOKV02000060.1:0-980 GCF_004407025.1 Paracoccus sp. DMF | reverse complement strand
TGAAGGCCTGTCTGGCCTCTTCCGCGATGTCGAGGCCGAGGATCATCCCGACCCGGATAACCTGGAGGCCAGCATGTCAGGGCCATGAGCGCCGGGGGCGTTCTGGCGTGCTGTCCGGCTATGCCCCCAGCCGCGACACCGTCCAGCTGCCGGCGTGACCCTTGCGCAGATGCGCCGCGACCAGTTGGAACCCGCTTTGCGGCCAGCCTCTCGGGGTCTCGAGCTTCACCAGCTCGGCGATGCCGAACCCCGCCTCGTCGAGATCGCGCAGCCGCGCCTTGGTCGTCAGGTTTGTCAGCGGCGCCAGCCAGACGATGTTCGGCGCAATCCGCATGGCATGGCGGGTGAAATCGCGCAACCGCGACCAGGGCGGGTTGGTCATCACCCAGTCCACCGGCTGCTGCCAGTCGAAGAAGTCCCGGCCCTCGCCGATCTCGCACCAGTGCCGATCGAGATGGGCCGGGAAGCCATCGTGGAACGCCCCCTGCCCCCGCGCTGGATCCAGCACCCTGCCCGCCATCCGGTCGGCGAAATGCCCGATGACCGCCGCCGCAAGCTCCGACGGCGTCATGACCAGATCCTGCGCCGGCGCGTTTGTGGCCGGCACCAGGCCGCGCCCGACCGGTGCCACGCCGCGCAGCATTGGCCGCAGCCCCAGAACCTGCAGCGCACGAGCCAGGGTCGCGACGCTGCCCGCGAGCCTGCGCTCCAGCGCGATCAGCGTCGGTCGGCTGCAGCCGATCCGCCGTGCCAGCTCCGCCTGGCTGATTCCCCGCGCCTTGCGCCGCCCCGCCAGCGCAGCTGCCGCATCCTCGCCATGTGGAACCCATCCCCAGCGCAGGCCAAGCACCTCCATGACCGCAACCAATGGGCCAAGCCCACCCTCGCCCCGTTCCAGCGCCCGCAATGTCGGCACGCTGATCCCCGTCGCCCGTGCGACGTTGCCCTGTGAACCGCGCCGGGTTTGCCGGAGGCTCCAA
>NZ_SOKV02000005.1:156639-166761 GCF_004407025.1 Paracoccus sp. DMF | reverse complement strand
CGAGAGTTCAATCCTCTCTCACAGCACCATCCTATCCCGTTGATTTGCTGGAATATCCTGATTATCCAGGGGACTGGGCCACCTCACTTGTATACAGAGGTGGTATACATGGGCTTGCGAATGCCGACACCCTGGAAGCATCCCGACCACGGCCAAGGAGCGATACAGGGACGCCTCCGCCGCCCTGCAAGAACATCTGCGGGTGATCCAGCAGACAGCCGAGGACGGGCCTGTAGGGCTCACCCAGCGCCAGACAGAGGCCATTGCCGGGGACTACTACCGCGACCTCACCAGCCAGCACGGCAATGAGCCCGGCAGCCCGAAGGAATGGGATGCGGGGCTGACAGCCGTGCAGGAACCGGACCCTGCCGGGCTGGAACGGATGCACGGCGAGGATGCCGACCGGCTGCTGATGGGCCGAGGGCTGGCGGTGGATGACGACAGCCGGGCAAGGCTGCTGCAATCCATGCACCGGGCCTTTGTCCAGTTCGGAGAACAGCAGGTGCGGCGAGGCTCGGGGGATTGGTCCCCGGATGCGGCGGCAGACAGGTTCCCGGCTTTCGAGGATGCGACGACCAGCACAGGCAAGCCCAGCGCGGTTGGCGGCAGCTTGGTTGGGAAGGCTTCGATGTTGCCCGATGCACGGTCGCAAGGGGATGAAGGCGTGGGGATTCAAGGCATTATCCGCGGCAACCGCATGGAACTTCCGGACAAGAAGGCTCCATACCCGTTGGACAAGGTCAATCGGCAGTTCCAGGTGCCCTTAGCCGGCCGCTTGCGCGTCCTTGGCCGCGCGCCGGTGCTCGGGATGCAGCGAGGCGCCCAGAATATGCACGGACTGGTGGATGACATGCCCGGCATGGCCGACGATCAGCGGATCGGGCGGCGTCACGATCCCGGGGTCTTTGTCGGGATAGTCCAGCGTCGACAGGAAATGCCGCATGCAGTTCAGCCGCGCGCGCTTCTTGTCGTTCGACTTGACGATGATCCAGGGCGCGTCGGCGGTGTCGGTATAGAAGAACATCGCCTCCTTCGCCTCGGTGTATTCGTCCCATTTGTCGAGACTGGCCAGGTCGATGGGCGACAGTTTCCAGCGTTTCAGCGGGTCGGTCTCGCGTTCCTTGAAGCGGCGGCGCTGCTCGTCGCGGGTGACCGAGAACCAGTATTTGTAGAGCCGCACCCCGGCCCGGGCCAGCATCCGCTCGTATTCCGGGGCCTGGCGCATGAATTCCAGGTATTCGGTGGGCGAGCAGAAGCCCATCACCCGTTCGACGCCGGCGCGATTGTACCAGCTGCGGTCGTAGAACACCATTTCGCCCGCCGTGGGCAGGTGCTGGATGTAGCGCTGGAAGAACCACTGGCCGCGCTCGACCTCGGATGGCTTGTTCAGCGCCACCACGCGGGCGAAGCGCGGGTTCAGATGCTCCATGAAGCGCTTGATCGTGCCGCCCTTGCCGGCGGCATCGCGGCCCTCGAACAGGATGACGAATTTCTGCCCGGTCTCCTGCGCCCAGATCTGCACCTTCAGCAACTCGGCCTGCAAGAGCGCCTTTTCCCGCTCATAGACCGCGCGGCCCATGCGACGCGGATAGGGATAGCGCCCGGTCTCGAAGGCCAGGCGGATCGCATCCGGGTCGACGGTGGGAAAGCTTCTGGGCCCCTGCCCCTCGCCATTGCCATCGGCGGCCGGCTCCACCCCGGCCGCCGCATCCGGGACAGCGGCGGCGGCCGGGGGCGCGACCGCCCCGACCACCGTCGCTGCCGACTCGTCAACCCCGGAGGCTTCGGGCGTTTCCCTCTTGACCGTGATACCATCCATGCGCGCGTCCCTCCGTTACCACTCAACAAAGGAATTGTGACATAGGCCCGGGTGGGGCGCCTTGACACGCATCAAGTTGTCGCAGGTTCTTGTCACATTTGACCAGGCGCGCGACGCGGATGGCGCGGCCGACACTTGCCCTTGCCCCGCCCCGCCGCGCCATGAGATAACCCCGGCCCAAAGAGCAAGACGAGCAGGTGCCATGGCAGACGATCTTTTCCCGGCCTCGGACAAGGCGATTGACAGCTATTCCGCCGCGTCCATCGAGGTGCTGGAAGGGCTGGAACCCGTCCGCAAGCGCCCCGGGATGTATATCGGCGGCACCGACGAACGCGCGCTGCACCATCTGGTGGCCGAGATCCTCGACAACTCGATGGACGAGGCCGTCGCCGGCCATGCCAGCCGCATCGAGGTCGAGCTGCTGGCCGATTTCAGCGTGGTGATCCGCGACAACGGCCGCGGCATCCCGATCGACCCGCATCCGAAATTCCCCGGCAAGTCGGCGCTCGAGGTGATCCTGTGCACGCTGCATGCCGGCGGCAAGTTCTCGGGCGATGCCTACCAGACCTCGGGCGGGTTGCACGGCGTCGGCGCCTCGGTCGTCAACGCGCTTTCCGACAGCATGGTGGTGCAGGTCGCCCGCAACAAGGAGCTGTTCCAGCAGAGTTTCTCGCGCGGCATCCCGCTGGGCCCGGTCGAAAAGGTCGGCGCCGCCCCGAACCGGCGCGGCACCACCGTGACCTTCCACGCCGACGAGCAGATCTTTGGCCACCACCGTTTCAAGCCGGCGCGGCTGATCCGCATGGTGAAGTCCAAGGCCTATCTGTTCTCGGGCGTCGAGATCCGCTGGAAGTCCGAGATCGACGATGGCGAGACCCCGCAGGAGGCGGTGTTCCATTTCCCGGGCGGGCTGGCCGATTACCTGAACGAACAGCTGACCGGCGCCTCGACCTATGCCGACCGGCCCTTCGCCGGCAGTGTGGATTTCAAGGAGAAGTTCGGCGTCCCCGGCAAGGTCGATTGGGCGATCAACTGGACGCCCTCGCGCGACGGTTTCATCCAGAGCTATTGCAACACCGTCCCCACGCCCGAGGGCGGCACGCATGAGGCCGGCTTCTGGTCGGCGATCCTGAAGGGCATCCGCGCCTATGGCGAGCGGGTCAGCAACAAGAAGGCGGCGCAGATCACCCGCGACGACCTCTTGACCGGCGGCTGCGCGCTGGTCAGTTGCTTCATCCGCGAGCCGGAATTCGTCGGCCAGACCAAGGACCGCCTGGCCACGGTCGAGGCCGCCCGGCTGGTCGAGGGCGCGGTGCGCGACCATTTCGACAACTGGCTGGCGGCGGACACGAAATCCGCCGGCGCCATCCTGGACTTCCTGGTGCTGCGGGCCGAGGAGCGGCTGCGCCGCCGCCAGGAAAAGGAAACCGCCCGCAAATCGGCCACCAAGAAGCTGCGCCTGCCCGGCAAGCTGGTCGATTGCTCGGCCACCAACCGCGAGGGCACCGAGCTCTTCATCGTCGAGGGCGACTCGGCCGGCGGCAGCGCCAAGATGGCGCGCGAACGCCAGACCCAGGCGCTGCTGCCCCTGCGCGGCAAGATCCTGAACGTGCTGGGCGCCGCCAGTTCCAAGCTGGGCTCGAACCAGGAGATCAGCGATCTGTGCCAGGCGCTCGGCGTCGCCATGGGGTCCAAGTTCAACGTCGAGGACCTGCGCTACGACAAGATCATCATCATGACCGATGCCGACGTGGACGGCGCCCATATCGCCTCGTTGCTGATGACCTTCTTCTTCACCCAGATGCGGCCCCTGATCGACAAGGGCCACCTGTATCTGGCCTGTCCGCCGCTTTACCGGCTGACCCAGGGCGCGCATCGCATCTATGTCGCCGACGATGCCGAGAAGGAGCTCTGGCTCGCCAAGGGCTTGGGCGGCAAGGGCAAGATCGACGTGCAACGCTTCAAGGGCCTGGGCGAGATGGACGCCAAGGACCTGAAGGACACCACGATGAACCCCAGGACGCGCAAGCTGATCCGGGTCTCGATCGACGAGGAAGAGGGCGGCGAGACCTCGGACCTGGTCGAGCGGCTGATGGGCAAGAAGCCCGAGCTGCGCTTCCAGTTCATCCAGGAAAACGCGCAATTCGCCGACGCCGAGGAACTGGACCTGTGACCCTGGCCGCGCCGCTGGCCGTCTACGGGCTGGCGGCGCTGGCCGAGATGGCCGGCTGCTTCGCCTTCTGGGTCTGGCTACGGCTGGGCCGCTCGGCCTGGTGGCTGCTGCCGGGCATGGCCTCGCTGGCGCTGTTCGCCTGGCTGCTGGCCCGGGTGCAGGTCGATTTCGCCGGCCGCGCCTATGCCGCCTATGGCGGGATCTATGTCGCGGCCTCGCTGGCCTGGCTGTGGCTGACCGAGGGTCAGGCGCCCAGCCGCTGGGACCTGCTGGGCGGCGGGCTGTGCATCCTGGGCGCGGTGGTGATCCTGGCCGGCCAGATGCGCCCGGCCTAGGCGCCGAGCGCCGCCAGCGCAGTCAGCTGCGCGCCCTGGGGATCGGCGAGGTCATCCAGCACATCGAAATGATTGCGCCCCGCCACCAGCAGCAGCTCGGCGGTCTCGCCGGCCTGCCGGCAGGCGGCGGCATAGTCGCGCGACTGGCGCAGCAGCTCCGGCCGCTCCTCGGCACCGACCGCGACCAGTGTCGGCGCGCCCGGGCCGATCTGGCGCTGCGGGCTGAAGCGGTCGATCTCGGCCTCGGTCAGTTGCAGCGGATCGTTCCAGCCGCACAGGCTGATCGGTTCGAGATCGTAAAGCCCGCTGATCGCCAGCACCGAGCCCACCGCCGGATGCCCGCGATAGAGCGCCGCCAGATGGCCGCCGGCGGAATGGCCGGCCAGGCACATGGGTCCCGTGCCAAGCTCGGGCTGCCCGGCCAGATGGTCCAGCAGCCGGCCGATCTGCTTGACGATCCCGGTCATCGAGGTGGCGGGCGCCAGCGCATATTCCGCCAGAACCACGTTCCAGCCCCGCGCCAGCGGGCCGGCGGCGATGAAGGTGAAATCCTCCTTGTCGCAGCTTTGCCAATAGCCGCCATGGACAAAGACGAAGACCGGCGCCTCGGCGCCTCCGCAGGGCAGCCAGTCGAACCTTTCCCGCGCCCCCTCGCCATAGCGCAGGTCATAGCGCCCGCCATGCCCGGCCCGCATCGCCTGGCTGCGGGCCTGGAAGCCGCGCACCAGCCCGGGAAAATCCGCCACATGGCCGCTGTTGTCATAGGCGAGGTCCAGCGCCGCGCGGTCCATGCCGCGATAAAGCCGTGTCATCGCAGCCCTCCCCGCGACAGTCTCCAGGCGGTCCCGGCGCACCATCTCATTGTATTCGCGAAGTTTTCGAAGAAGATGGTGGGCGACCCTGGAATCGAACCAGGCATGGGTCTCCCCGGCGGAGTTACAGTCCGCTGCCGCACCTTGCAGCACGTCGCCCGCCGAACGCTTCCGGCGTGTGGAGGGGTGATTAGCCGCCCGCGCCACGGGCGTCAAGCGGTCAGCGCCGGAAAAATCCGCGCCGCCCGCAAGCCGCCGCGAAACTTGCAATCTCCGGCGATTTCTGCGCTACCAGAAGCCCAAGGATAGGTGCGCCATGGCCGAGAAACCGCAGAAAACCAAGAAACCCACCTGGGTCATCGACAAGGAACGCGCGCGCCGCGCCGCGGCGGCGGAAACCGTCTGGCTGTTCGGCCTGCATGCGGTGCGCGACGCGCTGGCCAATCCGGCGCGGGAAAGGCTGCGGCTGGTGGTGACCCAGAACGCGCTGGACCGGCTGGGCGCCCTGCCCCCCGGCATCGAGCCCGAGATCACCGACGCCCGCACCTTCGACCGCCATGTGCCGCTGCCGCCCGAAAGCGTGCACCAGGGCGCGGCGCTGGAGGTGAAGCCGCTGAAATGGGGCAGCCTGACCGACCTGGCGCTGTCGGGGCCCGGCAAGCCGCTGCTGGTGGCGCTGGACCGCGTCACTGATCCGCATAACGTCGGCGCCATCCTGCGCTCGGCCGAGGTCTTCGGCGCCCGCGCCGTCATCGCCCCCGCCCGCCACAGCGCCCCCGAGACCGGGGCGCTGGCCAAGACCGCCTCGGGCGCGCTGGAGCGCCAACCCTATCTGCGCGTCACCAACCTGGCCGATGCGCTGATCGAGTTGCAGGGCATGGGCTATGTGGTGGTCGGCCTCGACGGCACCGGCGAAGAGGTCCTGCCCGACGCCCTGGCGCAGGTCGCAGGCCGGCCGCTGTGCCTGGTCCTGGGCGCCGAGGGCCCCGGTTTGCGCGACCGCACGCGCGAGACCTGCGACCGCATCGCCCGCATTCCCTTCGCGGCGGATTTCGGCTCGCTCAACGTCTCGAACGCGGCGGCGGTGGCGCTTTACGCGGTCTCACGCGGCTGAGCACGGCGCGGGGCATCAGGATCACATCGGCGCTAGAAAATCGCTGCCTCGGTTGAGAATCGCCGGGCGATTTGCCAGATCCTAGGCATCTTCCCATCGCCCGTGCCCATGATGATTCGCGCTCTGCTGACCAGCCTCTTGCTTCTTCTGCCCATTTCGCCGGCATTGGCGCAGAATTGGGCATTGGACGGCATGGACCCGGTGTCCTATGGCACCGACAATGCGGCGGTGCCGGGGCGCAGCGACCTGGTGACGCTGTGGCGCGGCAAAGCCTGGCATTTCGCCAGCGAGCAGAACCGCAATCTTTTCGAGGCGAATCCGGGTGCCTATGCGCCGGGGCTGGGTGGGCTATGCGTCGTCGCCCTGTCCGAGGGCCGTTCCGAGCCCGGCAATCCGCGCTATTTCGTGGTGATCGGCCAGCGCACCTATTTCCTGCGTTCGGAACGCGCGCGCGAGCGGCTTCTGGCCGATCCGCAGCGGGTGTTGATGCGCGCCAAGGCCTTCTGGGCTCGGATGAATCCCTGACCTTCTCACTTTTTCGTGAACATGGTGGAACTTTTTGGCCACGGTTCCCATTTATTTAATGAACTTGACCACGGAACGGTCTTGTTCAGATCACTGTCCCTCGTTCCGCGACTTGCGCCCGGCCAGAACACTGGACCGGGCGCTTTTTACGTGCCACTCTAAGTTGAGATCTGGGGGAGGATCAGATGAACCTGGCTATTCTTCGCGACATCGGCTCATCGCCGGCCGATGACGACATCGCGCGTATCGCCCGCTCGACCCGCTGCATCGCCATCATCGGCCTGTCGCCGAATGAGGCAAGACCGTCCTGGGGCGTGGCGCGCTATCTGAAATCGCAGGGTTTTCGCGTGATTCCGGTCAATCCCGGCCATGCCGGCAGCATGATGCTGGACGAGCATGTCTATCCCGACCTGGCCTCGATTCCGCCCGATACGGCGGTGGACATGGTCGACATCTTCCGCCGGGCCGAGGCGGTGCCGGGGGTCGTGGAGCAGGCCATGGCGCATCTGCCGCGGCTGCGCACGGTCTGGATGCAGCTGGGAATCAGCCATCCGCAGGCGGCGAATCGGGCCCGCGCCCGCGGGCTGACGGTGATCGAGGACCGCTGCCCCAAGATCGAGTTCCCGCGTTTCCTGTAAGCCCATGAGAAAAGGCCCCGGACCTTGCGGCCGGGGTCTGACACCGCACCGGCGGCCCGCTCAGGCGCCGGTGTAGAGGCCTTCGTAGATCGGCCCCAGGGTCTCGATCTCGAAGAGCGAGCTGACCGAGGTGCCGTTCCAGATGTTCAGGATCGCCTGGGCGAACATCGGCGCCGTCGGCACGATGCGGATGTTCGAGGCAGATTTCACCTTGTCGGTCGGCTCGATCGAATCAGTGATGACCAGCGATTTCATGACCGATTTCTGCACCCGCTCGACCGCCGGGCCGCTCAGGACGCCATGGGTGATATAGGCATGGACCTCGACGGCGCCGTGCTGCATCAGCACCTCGGCCGCCTTGCAGAGCGTGCCGGCGGTGTCGCAGATGTCATCGACGATGATGCAGGTCTTGCCAGTCACCTCGCCGATCACGGTCATCTCGGCCACTTCGCCGGCCTTCTCGCGGCGCTTGTCCACGATGGCCAGCGGCGCGCCGATGCGCTGCGCCAGTTCGCGCGCCCGCGCCACGCCGCCCACGTCGGGCGAGATCACCATCAGGTCCGACAGCCGGTCGCGGAAGTGATGCTTCACGTCCAGCGCAAAGACCGGCGCGGCATAGAGGTTGTCCACCGGAATGTCGAAGAAGCCCTGGATCTGCGCGGCATGCAGGTCCAGCGTCAGCACGCGGTCCACGCCGGCCTCGGTCAGCAGGTTCGCGACCAGCTTGGCGCTGATCGGCGTGCGCGCCTTGGCGCGGCGGTCCTGGCGGGCATAGCCGAAATAGGGGATGACAGCGGTGATCCGGTCGGCCGACGAACGCTTCAGCGCGTCGGTCATGATCAGCAGTTCCATCAGGTTGTCGTTCGCCGGGTTCGAGGTCGGCTGGATGATGAACATGTCCTCGCCGCGGACGTTCTCATAGACCTCGACGAAGATCTCCTGGTCGTTGAACCGCTCGACGCGGGCTTCGATGGGCGCGACGTTCATCCCGCGATGCATCGACATGCGCCGCGCGATGGCATTGGCCAGCGGTCGGTTCGCATTCCCCGCGATCAGCTTCGGTTCGGTCATGGCCGGCATGGCTGGCTCCGTAAGGGTGGATTCGTGTGATTGCACCCCGCTTAGCACCGGGCTAGCTTGCCCGCAAACCCCGGAGGCCCCGCCATGGCGCATATCGACTATTACCTGAGCACGCAGAGCCCCTGGTGCTATCTGGCCGGCGACCGGCTGGAGCAGCTCGCGGCCCGGCATGGTGCCTCGGTCAGCTACAAGCCGCTGGATGCCTGGCAGCTTTTCGACCGCACCGGCGGCGTGCGCCCGGCCGACCGCCACCCGAACCGGCTGCAGTACCGCGACCAGGAACTGGCCCGCTGGGCCGAGTGGCTGGACCTGCCGCTGACGCCCAGGCCGGCCTTCTTCCCGGTCAATACCGCGCCTTCCTCCTATGCGATCATCGCGGCGCAGGAGGCCGGCGGCGGCGACCTGGGCGGGCTGGTGCAGCGTTTCCTGCGCGCGGTCTGGGCGGACGCAGAAAACATCGCCGAGGACGCCGTGATCCGCGCCAAGCTCTCGGCCTCGGGCTTCGACCCGGACCTGGCCGACAAGGGGCTGTTTCTGGGCGCCGAGACCTATGGCCGCAACCTGGAACAGGCGGCCGAGGCCGGCGCCTTCGGCGTGCCCTTCTATGTCGTGCGCGAGAGCGGCCAGCGGTTCTGGGGCCAGGACCGGCTGGACTTCCTGGACCGGCATCTGGCCAGCCTGTGAGCCCTTCCGTGAGCGGGCTGCACCTGCGGGAATGGCCGGGCCGGGCCGAGCGCCCGGCGCTGGCGCTGCATTGCATGATGGGCAACGCCTCCTATTGGCGGCCGATCGCGCATGCGCTGCGCGACCGCATCCAGGTCACCGCGCCCGACCTGCCCGGCCATGGCCTCAGCCCCGGCTGGGACGGCGGGCCGCCGGATTACCACACCGCCGTCACCCGGGCGGTGGCCGGGCTGGTGACGCGGCCGCTGGACCTGATCGGCCACAGCATGGGGGCGACCGTGGCCCTGCGCATCGCCGTCGCCGCGCCCGAGGCGGTGCGCAGCCTGACGCTGGTCGAGCCGGTGCTGTTCGCGGCTGCCCCCGACGCGGCGCATGACGCGCTGCTGGACCGCATCGACGCGCAGCTGGCCCAGGGCGACGAGATCGAGGCCACGCGCGCCTTTCTCTCGGTCTGGGGCGGCATCGACTGGCAGGCGCAGACCCCGACCGCCAAGGCGCGGCTGGTCCGGCAGATCCGGCTGGTGCAGGCCAGCAACGCTGCCCTGCGCAGCGACAGCGCCAATATCCTGCGCGAAGGCGGGCTTGAGGCCATCGACGCGCCGGTGCTGATCGTCATGGGCGCGGATTCGCCCCCGGTCATCCCGGCCATCGCCGATGCGCTGGCGGCGCGGCTGCCGGACGTGGGCCGCGCCCGGGTGCCGGGCGCCGGACACATGCTGCCGATCACCCATCCGCAGCAACTGGCCGAGCTGATCGGGCTGAACCTCGACCGCGCCTGAGCCGGCCGGTCAGGATTGCGACGCGGCGCGAACGGCCCTGGGACGATGGCGGATGTCTCTGATCCGGCTTCGCGCACCCGCCTCGCCCAGCCTCGCGGACCGCCGGAACTCTGCTGCGTTTCCCTGCACGCCGCGAAGCAGGCGCTTCCGGCATCCTCCCGGG
>NZ_SOKV02000005.1:0-156543 GCF_004407025.1 Paracoccus sp. DMF | reverse complement strand
CGGGAGAGCGGGAGAGCGGGAGAGCGGGAGAGCGGGAGAGCGGGGCAAGATCACGGAACCATGGTGGGCGTCAAGGGAATTGTAACCCCACGCGCCGACCCGTGCAGGAGGTCGGTCCCACGGGCCAAGATCCACCATCTCGATGTCCTGCCCGAGGGGCTGGACGAACAGGTCAAGGCCCGGCTTGGCGGGCGGAGCCTCGCTTCGACCTGTCCGCCAACGCCGGGATGCGCCGCCACAGCCTTGGTCGCGGCATCGCATCACGCACGGCTCAGCCGGCGTCGAAATCGTCCTCGTGGCGCACCGGACCAATGGCCAGCCAGTTGGCCCGCACCCGCGCGACGCGGGTATCGCCCCAGGTGCGGAATTGCAGCTCGAACCCGTGCGTCGTGACCTGCACCGCCTGGATGTCGGCGCGCTGATTGGCGTTGCGATCCACGTCCCACATGCTGAGCGCGACATGCACCACCGGCGGCTCGGCGAAGCCTTCGTCGAAATCCACGCGCTGCACCTCGAGCCGCGGCCCGTGCCCGGTCCACATCGGACCGCCGCTTTCGAAGGCCGAGAACATCTCGACCGAGCCCTGCTCGACCCCGACAGCAAAATGTCCGAAACGCCGCAAATTCCGCCTTCCCCTCACCGAATGCCCCGCATCCTGATGATAAAAGGTTGAGAAACAATTGAGAAAGCCCCGGAATTTCCGGGGCTTGCTGTCTTTTTCGCCAGATGCCCGCGCTTAGTGCGGGAAATTCGAGTGGTTCGGGTCCAATCCGATATGGGTGCCAAGGGCCTCCATATCCGCCAGCAGCTTGACGGCGGCGGCGACGATTTCCTCGCCGGCCGAGTCGCGCTCCTTGGCGGATTGCACGCGGCGATGGGCCTGCGCCATCATCTCGTTGAAGACCTCTTGCGTCATCTCGGCCCGCGGATGGCCGCGTTCGGCCAGCAGGGTGACGGAGTCGTTGTTGATCTCGGCAAAACCGCCGGTCACCGCGAATTCCGTCTGGCTGCCGTCCGCCGCGACCACGGTCACCAGGCCGGGGCGCAGGTTGACGATGGCCGGCGCATGGCCGGGCATCGCCGTCAGATCGCCGTCGGCGCCGGGCAGGCGCACCTCGCGCACCGGGACGGACACCAGGTTCCGCTCCGGCGACACCAGGTCGAACTGCATCGTGTCGGCCATGTCGCCCCCTTACGCCGCGTCAGCGGCAAGGCGCGCGGCCTTGGCTTTCACGTCCTCGATGCCGCCGACCATGTAGAAGGCCGCTTCCGGCAGGTGGTCGTATTCGCCGGCCACCACCGCCTTGAACGACTTGATCGTGTCCTCCAGCGGCACCTGAACGCCGTCCGAGCCGGTGAAGACCTTGGCGACGTCGAAGGGCTGCGACAGGAAGCGCTGGATCTTGCGGGCCCGGGCCACGGTCAGCTTGTCCTCTTCGGACAGCTCGTCCATGCCGAGGATGGCTATGATGTCCTGCAGCGACTTGTATTTCTGCAGGATGCCCTGCACCGCGCGGGCGGTGTTGTAGTGCTCTTCGCCCACGACGGCCGGGTCCAGGATCCGGCTGTTCGAGTCGAGCGGGTCCACGGCCGGGTAGATGCCCAGTTCCGAGATCGCGCGCGACAGAACCGTCGTGGCGTCGAGGTGCGCGAAGGTCGTGGCCGGCGCCGGGTCGGTCAGGTCGTCGGCCGGAACGTAGACGGCCTGGATCGAGGTGATCGAGCCGTTCTTGGTCGAGGTGATGCGTTCCTGCATCGCGCCCATGTCGGTGGCCAGCGTCGGCTGATAGCCCACGGCGGACGGGATGCGGCCCAGGAGCGCCGACACTTCCGAACCGGCCTGGGTGAAGCGGAAGATGTTGTCGACGAAGAACAGAACGTCGGTGCCGGTGGCGTCGCGGAACTGCTCGGCCACGGTCAGGCCGGTCAGCGCCACGCGCATCCGCGCCCCCGGAGGCTCGTTCATCTGGCCGTAAACCAGCGCCACCTGCGACTTCGACAGGTCGTCGGGCTTGATGACGCCCGATTCCACCATCTCGTGGTAAAGGTCGTTGCCTTCACGGGTCCGCTCGCCGACGCCCGCGAACACCGAGTAGCCCGAGTGCACCTTGGCGATGTTGTTGATCAGTTCCATGATCAGAACCGTCTTGCCCACGCCGGCGCCGCCGAACAGGCCGATCTTGCCGCCCTTGGAATAGGGCGCCAGCAGGTCGATGACCTTGATGCCGGTGACCAGGATTTCCGAGGTGGTCGCCTGCTGGGCGAAGTCCGGCGCCGGCTGGTGGATGGCGCGGCGGTCGGTGACGGTCAGCGGCGCACCCTCGTCCACCGGCTCGCCGACGACGTTCAGGATGCGGCCCAGCGTCACTTCGCCCACCGGAACGGTGATCGGTGCGCCGGTGTCGGTCACGGGCAGGCCGCGGACCAGACCTTCGGTCGCGTCCATGGCGATGGTGCGGACGGTGTTCTCGCCCAGGTGCTGGGCCACTTCCAGCACCAGGCGCTTGCCGTTGTTCTCGGTTTCCAGAGCGTTCAGAATCGCCGGAAGCTGGCCGTCGAACTGCACGTCCACCACGGCGCCGATCACCTGCGTGATTTTTCCTTTGGCCTCTGCCATGTGTTTAACCCCTACGTGTCAGAGCGCCTCTGCGCCCGAGATGATTTCGATAAGTTCCTTGGTGATCGCCGCCTGACGCGTCCGGTTGTATTCGGTGGTCAGCTTGTTGATCATGTCGCCGGCGTTGCGGGTCGCGTTGTCCATCGCGCTCATCCGGGCACCCTGTTCGGAGGCCGCGTTCTCCAGCAGCGCCGCGAAGACCTGGGTCGCCACGGAACGCGGCAAGAGGTCGTTCAGGATCGCGTGCTCATCCGGTTCGTAGTCGTAAAGCGACGAGGCTCCGGCCTCGGCGCCTTCCTCGACCACGGCGGGGATGATCTGGCGTGCGGTCGGAACCTGGCTGATGACCGATTCGAAGCGGTTGTAGAACAGCGTCGCCACGTCGAACTGGCCGGCGTCGAAACGGTCCAGGATTTCGTCGGCGATGCCGCGCGCATTCTCATAGCCGATGCGCTTCACCTCGCTCATGTCCACGTGATGGACGAAATATTGCGAGTATTCGCGCTTCAGCTGCTCGCGGCCCTTCTTGCCGACGGTCAGCAGCTCGACCTGCTTGCCCTGGGCTTGCAGCTCGGCCATGCGCTGGCGGGCCAGCTTGACGATGGACGAGTTGAAGCCGCCGGCAAGCCCGCGCTCCGAGGTCATCACCACCAGGAGGTGGCGGCGATCCTCGCCGGTGCCGGCCAACAGGCGCGGCGCATTGTCCGAGCCAGCCGCCGCAGCGGTCAGCCCGGCCATCACGCTGGCCATGCGGTCGGCATAGGGACGCGCAGCCTCGGCCGCCTCCTGCGCGCGGCGCAGCTTGGCGGCGGCGACCATCTGCATCGCCTTGGTGATCTTGCGCGTGTTCTTGACGCTGCCGATCCGGTTCTTGAGATCCTTGAGGCTGGGCATCTGTCACCCTCCTCAGGCGTAGGTCTTGGCGTAACCGTCCAGAGCCGCCTTGATCGCATCCTCAAGATCGCCGCTGACTTTGCGGTCGTTCCTGGTCATGTCGTCAAGCAGGTCGGCTTTCTGGTTGCGCAGATACTGGATCAGGCCCTGTTCCCATTTGGTCACGTCATTGACCGGGATGCCGTCCAGGTAACCCTTGGTGCCGGCATAGATCACGATGACGATCTCGGCGTTGGTCAGAGGCGAATATTGCGGCTGCTTCATCAGCTCGGTCAGACGTGCCCCGCGGTTCAGCAGCTTTTGCGTCGCCGCGTCGAGGTCCGAGCCGAACTGCGCAAAGGCCGCCATCTCGCGATACTGGGCCAGTTCCAGCTTGACCGGGCCGGCGACGGATTTCATCGCCTTGGTCTGGGCGGCCGAACCGACGCGCGACACCGACAGACCGGTGTTCACGGCCGGGCGGATGCCCTGGAAGAACAGTTCCGTTTCCAGGAAGATCTGGCCGTCGGTGATCGAGATCACGTTGGTCGGGATATAGGCCGACACGTCACCCGCCTGGGTTTCGATGATCGGCAGCGCGGTCAGCGAGCCGGCGCCATGCGATTCGTTCAGCTTGGCCGAACGCTCCAGCAGGCGCGAGTGCAGGTAGAACACGTCGCCCGGATAGGCTTCGCGCCCCGGCGGACGGCGCAGCAGCAGCGACATCTGGCGATAAGCCACGGCCTGTTTCGACAGGTCGTCATAGATGATCAGCGCATCCATGCCGTTGTCGCGGAAATATTCGCCCATCGCGGTCGCCGAATAGGGCGCCAGATACTGCATCGGCGCCGGGTCCGAGGCGGTCGCGGCCACCACGGTGGTGTAGGCCATGGCGCCGGTCTCTTCCAGCTTCTTCACCAGCTGGGCCACGGTCGAGCGCTTCTGGCCGACGGCGACATAGATGCAGTGCAGGGTCTTCATGCCATCGGCCTCGCGGCCGTTGTAGTTCTGCTGGTTCAGGATGGTGTCCAGCGCGATGGCGGTCTTGCCGGTCTGGCGGTCGCCGATGATCAGCTCGCGCTGGCCGCGGCCGACGGGAATCATCGCGTCCACCGACTTCAGGCCAGTCGCCATCGGCTCGTGCACCGATTTGCGCGGCATGATGCCCGGGGCTTTCACGTCGGCGATGGCCATGACCGGGTCGGCGATCGGGCCCTTGCCGTCGATCGGGTTGCCCAGCGCGTCGACGACGCGGCCCAGCAGGCCCTTGCCGGTCGGGACTTCCACGATGGCGCCGGTGCGCTTGACGGTGTCGCCTTCCTTGATCGAACGGTCGTCGCCGAAGATCACGACGCCGACGTTGTCGGTTTCAAGGTTCAGCACCATGCCGCGGATGCCGCCCGGGAATTCGACCATCTCGCCGGCCTGAACCTTGTCCAGACCGTAGACGCGGGCGATGCCGTCCCCGACGGACAGCACCTGCCCGACCTCGGCCACCTCGGCGTCCTGACCGAAATTCTTGATCTGATCCTTAAGGATGGCCGAGATTTCGGCAGCCTGGATTCCCATTATCCGACCTCTTTCATAGCATTCTGGAGGGAGGCGAGCTTGGAGCGGATCGAGCTGTCGATCATCTGCGAGCCCAGTTTGACGATCATGCCGCCGATGAGGCTTTCATCGACGCGCGCGTTCAGTTTCACCTTCTTGCCCGATTTCGCGGCCAGCGCGTCGGTCAGGCGGGACTTCTGGTCGTCGCTCAGCGCCTGGGCGCTGACCACGTCGGCGGTGACCTCGCCCTTCGCATCGGCGATCAGGCCGCGCAGCTTGGCGATCAGTTGCGGCAGCGCGAACAGCCGGCGGTTCCGGGCCATCAGGCGCAGGACATTCGCCAGCTCGGACGAAAGACCCATCTTGTCGGCCAGGGCGCCGATGGCAGCCTCCTGTTGGCGGCGGTCGTAGAGGGGCGAGACGGTCAGATCGCGCAGATCCGCGCTGGCGTCATAGGCCGAGGCCAGGTCGTCGATCTGGGCTGAAAGGGTGTCGATCCCTCCCGCGTCCCGGACCAGATCGAACAGGGCCTGCGCATAACGCCCGGCGATATCAGCGGAAATCGAAGCGGAATTGGCCACGGTCATCCTTCCGGTTAGCGCAAGCTCCGCAGGCGGGCCGGCGTTCGGGCCGGTCTGTCGCGGAGCGCGGGTCAAATGGGGGCCATGGCACGGCGGGCTAGGGCCTTCCCGAAATCTGCGGCGTCTCTAGCAGGTGCTTTTCGCTGCCGCAACCGCCTTGAACACGGAAATGCGAGGGTTTGCGGCCCTTGCAGCGCCCATGTGCCGCCGGTCCCGACCCCGATTGCGCAAACAGTCGCCGAGCCGCCCCGCCTCGCGCGCGCGAAGCTAATTCCGGCCCGGCTCCGCGGCGGGGGATCGCGCCGCAGATTCGGGCTGCGTGCGGCCGCGCACCGTGCGCCCCGCGCCCTGCCCCGCCGGCCGCGGCCGGGCGATGCCTTCCAGCACGGCCAGCGGGCTCGGCACGCTGACCTTGCGGCCGCGCCCGACCGGGGCCTGCACCTGCTTGCTGAACTCGGACAGCACCACGCCCGCCACCAGCACCTGGCTGATGCGCAGCCCCGCCCGCTCCCACATCTGGGCGCTTTTCAGCCAGAAGCGCCGGTCCGAGGGCGGGATGTAGAGCGCCGCCCCGGTGCCCTCGGCGACGAAGCCCGCCGCGCGGGCCTGCGCATCGAGCTGCCCGGCGGTATAGCTGCGGCCGAAGCCGAAGGGCGTCGTCTCGGACCGCGCCCAGAGGCCGGCGCGGTTCGGCACCATGACCAGCATCCGCCCGCCCGGTCCCAGCACCCGCCAGGCCTCGTCCATCAGCGCCGCCGGATGGTCGGCGGTCTCGAGCGCATGCAGCAGCACCAGCCGGTCGACGCTGCCGGTGTCCAGCGGCCAGGCCGTCTCCTCGCACAGCGCCGAGCAATTCGGCAGCCCCGCCGGCCAGGCCATCACCCCCTGCGGCCCCGGCATCAGCGAGATCACCCGCCGCGCCCGCCCCAGCCAAGGCCGCAGCAGCGGCACCGCGAAGCCGTAGCCGGCGACGGTCATGCCCTGGGTCTGCTCGGGCGGCCACATCCCGCTCAGCCGGTCGCGCAGCACGCGCTGCACCACCCGGCCCAGCGCGCGGGTATAGTAGAACTTCCGTAGCTCATAGACGTCGTGATGCATTGCGTCCCCCGCTTCGCCCGGCCAGACTGCGGCAAAGAGAGGATTTTGCCAATGCCGCTGGAACTGGTCCCCGTCCGCTGCCTGACCGACAACTATGCCTGGCTGCTCAACGGCAATGGCCAGACCACGCTGATCGACGCCCCCGAGGCCGCGCCGATCCTGGCAGAACTGGCCGCGCGCGGCTGGACGCTGGACCTGATCGCGCTGACCCATCACCACGCCGACCATATCCAGGCCGTGCCCGAACTGGTCCGGATGACCGGCGCCCGCGTCATGGGCAATGCAGAGGACGCCGCCCGCCTGCCGCCGCTGGACCTGGCCGTCCGACCCGGCGAGACGGCGCGGATCTGCGGCGAGCCGGCCGAGGTCATCGACGTGCCCGGCCACACCATCGGCCATATCGCCTTCCACCTGCCAGAATCGGCCATGGTCTTTACCGCCGACAGCCTGATGGCGCTGGGATGCGGCCGGCTGTTCGAGGGCGACGCCGAGACGATGTGGGACTCGCTCTCGCGCCTGAATGCGCTGCCAGGGGAAACGCTGGTCTGTTCCGGCCACGATTATTGCCGCGGCAACGGCGCCTTCGCGCTTTCGGTCGAGCCGGACAATGCCGCATTGCAGAAGCGGCTGGCGGAAACCGCGGCGGGGGCGCGGCCCTGCGCACCTTCGACCCTGGTCGAGGAACGGGCAACGAATCCCTTCCTGCGCGTGGCGGAACTGCGGGATTTCCTGGGCTTGCAGGGCCAATCCGATGCCCGCGTCTTTGCCGAGCTGCGCCGGCGCAAGGACGTGTTCTGAGATGTTTCTGCAACGCGACAAGAGAATTCGAATGGCATCCCGTCCTTGTGGCGCCGGGGCGCCGCTGGCGGGCGGGCTGCTTGAAATTTCGCCTGCCGATCATCACATCTGCCTCAGCCGCGGGAAATTCGGCATGAGCGGAAGCAAATACCGCTTGAATTGCGCGAAAATCCACCAATTCTTAACTGTATCGTGACAGTCTGGTCAGGTGGACCGCTAGATATGGCGGCCCAAACCGCCAGCCGACTGACAGGAGCTTGAAGTGCCTTCCTTTTCGACCTCGCTGGAACAGGCCATCCATGGCGCCCTCGCGCTGGCCAACGACCATCGCCATGAGCTTGCCACGCTCGAGCACCTGTTGCTTGCGCTGACGGAAGAGCCCGATGCCGTGAAGGTGATGCGGGCCTGCAACGTCGATCTGGACGAATTGCGCCGGATGCTGGTCGAGTTCATCGAAGACGACCTGTCGACCCTCATCACCGATGTCGAGGGATCCGAGGCCGTTCCGACCGCCGCCTTCCAGCGCGTGATCCAGCGCGCGGCGATCCATGTGCAAAGCTCGGGCCGGACCGAGGTGACGGGCGCGAACGTGCTGGTCGCCATCTTCGCCGAGCGGGAATCGAACGCCGCCTTCTTCCTGCAGGAACTGGACATGACCCGCTATGACGCGGTGAATTTCATCGCCCATGGCGTCGCCAAGAACCCCTCCTTCTCGGAGAATCGCCCGGTGCAGGGTGCCGAGCACCAGGGCGAGCAGGCCCAGGCCGAGCCCGCCCCCAAGGACGAGACGGCGCTCGCGAAATATTGCGTGGACCTGAACCGCAAGGCCGCCAAGGGCGACGTGGACCCGCTGATCGGCCGCGCCGACGAGGTCGAGCGCTGCATCCAGGTGCTGTGCCGCCGGCGCAAGAACAACCCGCTGCTGGTGGGCGATCCGGGCGTCGGCAAGACCGCCATCGCCGAGGGCCTGGCGTTGAAGATCACCCGGGGCGAGACCCCGGACGTGCTGGCCGGCTCGACCATCTTCTCGCTCGACATGGGCGCGCTGCTGGCCGGCACCCGCTACCGCGGCGATTTCGAGGAACGGCTGAAGGCCGTGGTCAAGGAGCTGGAAGAGCATCCCGACGCGATCCTGTTCATCGATGAGATCCATACCGTGATCGGCGCCGGCGCGACCTCGGGCGGGGCGATGGACGCCTCGAACCTGCTGAAGCCGGCTCTGGCCGGCGGCAAGCTGCGCTGCATGGGCTCGACCACTTACAAGGAGTTCCGCCAGCATTTCGAAAAGGACCGCGCCCTGTCGCGGCGCTTCCAGAAGATCGACGTGAACGAGCCGAACGTGCCCGACGCGATCAAGATCCTGATGGGGCTGAAGCCCAGCTTCGAAAAGCACCACGACCTGCGCTATACCAATGACGCGATCAAGTCGGCGGTGGAACTGGCCAGCCGCTACATCAACGACCGCAAGCTGCCCGACAGCGCCATCGACGTGATCGACGAGGCCGGCGCCGCGCAGCACCTGGTCAGCGAAAGCAAGCGCCGCAAGACCATCGGCCCGAAAGAGATCGAGGCGGTCGTCGCCAAGATCGCCCGCATTCCGCCGAAAAGCGTCTCCAAGGACGATGCGGCGGTGCTGAAGGATCTGGACGCGACGCTGAAGCGGCTGGTCTTCGGCCAGGACGCGGCGATCGAGGCCCTGGCCTCGGCGATCAAGCTGGCCCGCGCGGGCCTGCGCGAACCGGAAAAGCCGATCGGCAACTACCTGTTCGCCGGCCCGACCGGCGTCGGCAAGACCGAGGTGGCCAAGCAGCTCGCCAGCACGCTGGGCGTGGAGCTGCTGCGCTTCGACATGTCGGAATACATGGAGAAGCACGCGGTCAGCCGCCTGATCGGCGCGCCTCCGGGCTATGTCGGCTTCGACCAGGGCGGCCTGCTGACCGATGGCGTCGACCAGCATCCGCATTGCGTCCTGCTGCTCGACGAGATCGAAAAGGCGCATCCGGATGTCTACAACATCCTCTTGCAGGTGATGGACCACGGCAAGCTGACCGACCACAACGGCCGACAGGTGGATTTCCGCAACGTGATCCTGATCATGACATCGAACGCCGGCGCCTCGGACATGCAGAAGGCCGCCATCGGCTTCGGCCGCGAAAAGCGCGAGGGCGAGGATACCGCCGCCATCGAGCGCACCTTCACGCCCGAGTTCCGCAACCGTCTTGACGCGATCATCAGCTTCGCCGCCCTCTCGCGCGAGGTGGTGGTCCATGTGGTCGAGAAATTCGTGCTGCAACTGGAAGCGCAGCTGATCGACCGCGGCGTCCATATCGAGCTGACCTCCGAAGCCGCCGATTGGCTGGCCGAAAAGGGCTATGACGAAAAGATGGGTGCCCGGCCGCTGGGTCGCGTGATCCAGGAAACGATCAAGAAGCCGCTGGCCGAGGAACTGCTGTTCGGTCGCCTGACCAAGGGCGGGATCGTGCGGGTGCGGATCGAGGACGACAAGCCCGTCTTCGACATCACCGGCCCCGAAACGCCCAAGATCAGCAACTCGAAGCCGCCGCTGCTGACGGCCGATTGATCTGCGTCCTGAGAAAGAAGGCGGCACCCGGTGCCGCCTTTTTCACTTGCAGAGGCTCTATTGCGCAAAAATCTTTGGATTATTTCCGTTAGTCAAAGTGATGACTTGTGCTCGTATCAGACCGACAAGAGAAAGTGACTGACCAACTCACAATCAAGCGCCAAGGCGCCATCCCGCACTGCTCTTCGATATGGAACGCCGCCCCGACGGGCCGCCGGGGCCGACAGCAGACCTATGGCGATACCGCCCCGCAGATATGCCTGCCGGTGAAGGCGCTGTTCGGCATGGTCTTGCGCTCGATTGGACGGTGCCCGACGTCAGCAGGGTCGCGCCGCCAGAAGGCGCCTTAACCATCGCGTATCGCCGCTTTGGGAAGTGCTGCGTCTGCTGATCAACAGTATGCAGGCCAGCATGGTGACGCCATCAGGCTCAAGGGGGATAGCGAGGGAACCCCGGATATCAAGGCTGCCGAGATTACGAGTGTCCCGTAGGCGGCACCTGTTCTTCCCACCTGCCAGGCAAAACCGGTGACAAGGGGATCGGAAGTGTAACCGCAGACGGTGCTTATCACGCTCATGCTACGTCGCCGAGCGCAGACCCGCCTATCATCCCGCCGCGCAAGAATGCCAAGCCGTGGAATACCAGAATTGCCGGCACGGTCGCAGGAAATGCAGCCTGCGCAGAGCGCGATTACCTATCTTGCCGGAGCGCTGTGGCGATGATGGTGCCACTGGTGCCGCGTCAAACGAAGATGGGCTGCGTGGAACTGCCGGGTCAGGGCCTCATGACCCAGGGCTTCGACCGTCAAATTCCCGGTCCGCTTCGCCGCCCTAACGGCGATCCCGTGTTCAGAAATCCTGTCGCAGGGCCCACGGGCACATCTGTGCAACAAGGCCCCAAAAACGCATTGGATGTCGGGAAGCACCAGCCAGCCCGCCCAACCTCTGCCAGCACGCCCGGCCGATTGACGAATCTTCCGCGCAGAACTAGAACAAACAAGGAACATCGTGAACGAACCATGACCGCCCACCCTTTCCTGCGCGGGGTGACGCCTTTCGGACGGGCGCCAGCCCCCGCGGTGCCGCGCCTTGCCACCGCGACCCTGTCCGAGGCCTTCGATTCCCGGCACCCCCTGGATGCCGCGGCGGCGGGATTCGTGCTGGCGGCGCTGCCGCCGGGGCGGGTGCTCTGGGCGCAGGACCGGCTCAGCCGGGCCGAATTCGGCGCCCCCTTCCTGCCCGGCACCGGCCGGGCGCTGCTGCGGCTGGACCTGACCCGTCCCGCCGACGTGCTGGCCGCGCTGGAGGATGGCCTGCGCAGTCGCGCCCTGGCCGCCGTGGTCGGAGAGATCCATGGCGCCCCCCCGGCGCTGAGCTTTACCGCCAGCCGCCGCCTGGCCCTGCGTGCCGAAACGGCCGGCCTGCCCTGCTGGCTGATCCGCCATGCCGCCCGGCCCGATGCCAGCGCGGCGCGGATGCGCTGGCGGCTGTCGGCCCTGCCCTCGACCCCCGACCCCGACGACCCCAAGGCGCCCGGCGATCCGCGCTGGCTAGCCGAGCTGTTCCGGGCGCGCGGCCAGCCGCCCTCGACCTGGGTGGCGCGCCATGACCGGGCGGCGGATCGTCTCGATCTTTCTGCCCCGCCTCGCGATCGAGAGCTGGCTGCACCGGCGCGCGCGGCAGGGCGCGGCCTGGACTGACACCGTGCCGCTGGCGCTGGCCGCGCCCGGGCCGCATGGGCCCGTCATCCATGCCGCAACCCGGACCGGCGAAGAGGTTGGCGCCCGGCCCGGCGCCCGCGTCGTCGATTGCCGCAGCATCTGCCCCGAGCTGCGGGTCGAGGATGCCCAGCCCGCGCAGGACGCCGCCCGGCTGGCCCGCCTGGCCTTCTGGATCCGGCGCTGGGGGCCGTTCAGCGCCGTGGACGATGCGGACGGGCTGGTCCTCGACATCACCGGCACCGCGCATCTGTTCGGCGGCGAGCCCGCGCTGCTGACGGACATCCAGGCCGGATTCGCCCGCGCCGGGTTGACCTGTCGACTGGGGCTCGCCCCGACGCGCGGCGCGGCCTGGGCGCTGGCCCGCTTTGGCCCCGAGCGCGCGATCTGCACCGATCCGCTGCCCGCGCTCGCTCCCCTGCCGGTGGCGGCGCTGCGGCTTTCACCCCAAACCCTGCTGCTCCTGCACCGGCTGGGGCTGAAGACCATCGGCGATCTGGCCGCGATTCCGCGTCTGCCGCTGATGCGCCGTTTCTCCCGGACCGCGCCGGCCGACAACCCGCTGATCCGGCTCGACCAGGCGCTGGGACGCGCGGCGGAACCGCTGGACGCGCCCGAGCCGCCGGCCGAATTCGCCGCCGAGGCCCGGCTGGCCGAGCCGGTCATGGACCCCTCGGACTGGCTGCCCGGCCTGACCGGGCAGCTTTGCGCCGGCATGGCGGCGCAGGATCGCGGCTGCCGGCGGCTCTGCCTGTCGGTGTTCCGCGTCGATGGCGAGCGGCGCGACATCCGCGTCGCGCTGGCCGCCCCGGCCCGCGATCCCGCGCATCTGCTGCGGCTGTTCCAGGGCCGGCTGGACCGGCTGGATCCCGGCTATGGCTTCGACCTGATCCGGCTTGCGGCCGAGGCGGTCGAACCCCTGGCCCAGGCCCAGCCCGCCCTGGACGGCAGCGCCCCCGAGGCGCTGGCGCTGTCGCGCCTGGTCGACCGGCTGGTCGCGCGCTTTGGCGCCGCCGCGATCAGCCGGCCGCTGCCGCAGGACAGCCATATCCCAGAACGCTCGGAAATCCCCGGCCCGCCGCTGGACGACAGCCCGGCCCCCCCGGCCCGGCCCGACCGCCCGCTGCGCCTGCTGACCCCGCCCGAGGAGATCCAGGTGCTTTACGCCATCCCCGAGGGCCCGCCGGCGCAATTCATCTGGCGCCGCCAGACCCTGCGCGTCGCCCGCCACGCCGGGCCGGAACGCATCGCGCCGGAATGGTGGCAGGACCGCCCCGGCACCAGGCTGCGCGACTATTTCCGCATCGAGGACGACAGCGGCCGCCGGCTCTGGATCTATCGCGAGGGGCTGGCCCAGGACGGCCGCGGCGGCGCGCCGCGCTGGTTCCTGCACGGGATCTTCGCCTGATGCCCGACCACCACCCCCGCAGCGCCCTGAAACTGCCCGAGGTGGCGGCGCCGAACCCGGCCTCGGCCTATGTCGAACTGGGCGTGACCAGCGCCTTCAGCTTCCTGCACGGCGCCTCGCAGCCCAGCGAGCTGGCCTTGGCGGCGCATCTTCTGGGCTATGACGCGCTGGGAATCGCCGACATCAACAGCCTGGCCGGCGTGGTGCGGCTGCATGCGGCGGCGCGCCAGCTGCACCTGCGGCCGCTGATCGGGGCGCGGATCGTGCTGGCGGATGGCACCGGCTTCCTGGCCTATCCGACCGACCGCGCCGCCTATGGCCGGCTGGCCACGCTGCTCACCAAGGGCCGCCGCGCCGACCTGGAGGGGGCCTGGCAGAAGAAGGGCCGCTGCGACCTCAGCCTCGACGACCTCGCCGCCCATGCCGCGGGGCTGCGGCTGATCTGGCTGCCGGGCGACGACCTGTCGCCCCTGCCCGGGCTGGCCGCGCGCCTGCCGCAGCTGTCCCATGTCGCGGCCAGCTGGCTCTATCGCGGCGACGACCGGGCGCGGATCAACCGGCTGGACCGGGCGGCGCGGGCGGCGGAACTGTCCATCGTCGCCACCAACGACGTGCATTACCACGCCCCCGACCGCCGCCCGCTACAGGACGTGATGACCTGCATCCGCGCGGGCACCACCATCGCCAAGGCGGGCCTGCTGCTGTCGCAGAACGCCGAGCGGCACCTGAAATCCCCCGCGCAGATGCAGCGCCTGTTCGCCGACTGGCCGCACGCCATCCGCGCCACGCGCGAGATCGCCGACAGCTGCCGCTTTTCGCTGGACGAGCTGAAATACGAATATCCGCACGAAACCGTGCCCGCGGGCCTGACCCCACAGCAGCATCTTCAGGCGCTGACCTGGGCTTGCGCCGGCGAACGCTATCCCAACGGCATCCCGCCGCAGGTGCGGGCCACGCTGCACAAGGAGCTGGACCTGATCGGGCGCAAGGATTACGCGCCCTATTTCCTGACCATCCACGAGATCGTGAATTTCGCCGAGGAAAAGCAGATCCTGCACCAGGGCCGCGGCTCGGCCGCGAATTCCGCGGTCTGCTACGTGCTGGGCATCACCCCGGTCGATCCCGCCAAGCACCAGCTGCTGTTCGAGCGTTTCCTCAGCGACACCCGCAAGGAGCCGCCCGACATCGACGTCGATTTCGAGCATGAGCGCCGCGAGGAGGTGATCCAGCACATCTATGACAAATACGGCCGCCATCGCGCCGGGCTCTGCGCCACGGTGATCCATTACCGCCCGCGCAGCGCCATCCGCGAGGTCGGCAAGGTCATGGGCCTGTCCGAGGACGTGACGCAGGCGCTCGCCAATACCGTCTGGGGCAGTTGGGGCAATGACATGTCCGCCGCCTCGACCGATCAGGCGGGGCTCGACCTGCGCGACCCCCTGCTGCGGCGCACGGTGAAGCTGGCCGAGGAAATGATCGGCATGCCGCGCCACCTGTCCCAGCATGTCGGCGGCTTCATCCTGACCGAGGGGCCGCTGTCGGAAACCGTGCCCATCGGCAATGCCGCCATGCCCGAGCGCAGCTTCATCGAATGGGACAAGGACGACATCGACGCGCTGGGGATCCTCAAGGTCGACGTGCTGGCGCTGGGGATGCTGACCTGCATCCGCAAATGCTTTGCCCTGATTGGGACGCATTACGGCCGCGCGCTGACGCTTGCTGATTTCGACGACCACGACGAGCCGACCTTCGAGATGCTGCGGCGGGGCGACAGCCTGGGCACCTTCCAGGTCGAAAGCCGGGCGCAGATGAACATGCTGCCGCGCCTGCGGCCCAAGGAGTTCTACGACCTGGTGATCCAGGTCGCCATCGTCCGCCCCGGCCCGATCCAGGGCAATATGGTCCACCCTTATCTGCGCCGCCGCAAGGACGAGCCGGTGGATTATCCCTTTCCCCAGGGCGGCGACCCGGACGAGCTGAAATCCATCCTGGAGCGCACCCTGGGCGTGCCGATCTTCCAGGAACAGGCGATGAAGATCGCCATGGTCGCCGCCGAGTTCAAGCCCGACGAGCTGGACGAGTTGCGCAAGGCCATGGCCACCTTCCGCTCGCGCGGCACCATCGAGCAATTGCAGGACAAGATGGTCGGCCGCATGGTCAGGCGCGGCTATGACCGCGAATTCGCCGAGCGTTGCTTCAACCAGATCAAGGGCTTCGGCGACTACGGCTTTCCCGAAAGCCATGCCGCGGCCTTTGCGCATCTGGCCTATGTCTCGTCCTGGCTGAAATGCCATTACCCGGCCGCCTTTGCGGCGGCGCTGCTGAACAGCCAGCCGATGGGCTTCTATGCGCCCGCCCAGATCGTGCGCGATGCGCGCGACCATGGCGTGACGGTGCTGCCGGTGGATGTGAATGCCAGCACCTGGGACAACCGGCTGGAGACCGGGGCCGAGGGCATCGCCCTGCGGCTGGGCCTGCGCCAGGTCGAGGGGCTGGGCAAGGCGTCGGGCGACAGGATCGCCAAGCGGCGCGGGGCGGCGCCCTATGCCTCGCTGGCCGCGCTGAAGGCCCGCGCCGGGCTCGACGCGCGCGCGATCCGGGTGATCGCGGCGGCGGATGCGCTGCGCTCGATGGGTCTCGACCGCCGGGCGGCACTGTGGCAGGCGCGCGCCTTGCGCGATGCGCCGGACCTGCCGCTGTTCGGGACCCGCGACGAGGGCGCCGAGCCCGCCGTCGCCCTGCCCGCCATGCCGCTCTCCGAACAGGTGACCGCCGATTACCAGACGCAGCGCCTGTCGCTGAAGGCGCATCCCATGGCCTTCCTGCGCCGCTCGATGCAGGCGCAGGGCTATGTCAGCGCCGCCGGGCTGGCCGATCTGCCGAACCGCGCCCCCCTGCGCATGGCCGGGATCGTGCTGGTGCGCCAGCGCCCGGGCAGCGCCAAGGGCATCTGCTTCGTCACGCTGGAGGACGAAACCGGCGTCGCCAACCTGGTGCTGTGGGAGAATGTCTTCGCCCGCTTCCGCCGCGTGACGATGACCGCCCGCCTGCTCGAGGTGCACGGCCAGGTCCAGCGCGCCGAGGGCGTCACCCATGTCGTTGCGCAATGGCTGGGCGACCGTTCGGACGCGCTGCTGCGGCTGGCGGGCGAAAGCCCGCGCGACCTGCCCGCGCCCCGGCCGCGGCATCCGCGCCAGGTCAGGATGCTGCCGAAGTCGCGGGATTTCCATTGAGTTGCGCAGGAACGACCGGCAGCCCGACTCAAGCCCGCCGGCCCTGCCCGCATGGCAAAGGCCGCGTCCCTTTCCGGGGGACGCGGCCTTGGCTGCTCGTCGCGAAGGGCAGATCTTACTTGATCTTGCCTCGTCCCGTGGCTCTTTTTTCCTATTCCTTTGTCTTGCACCGTCTTACAAAAATACAGCGTTATCCTAGGCTTAGTCTTGCAGGACGATTCATCGGCTTCTAGCTGGTTCCATGCTTTTTGCCTTTTCCCTGCCTACACAGCGGGGGGCAGGCAGGGCGAATCAGAGGCCATAGGAGGGCCAAGAGATGCCGAAATTGAAGCTGACCGCTGCCACCGTGCGCGACCTGCCAACGCCCCCGAGCGGGCAGGTACTTTATACTGATGAGACGTTACAGGGCTTCGGCCTGCGGGCAACGCCGGGCGGCAAGACCTATTACGCGGAAAGCCGAGTGGCTGGCCGCACCCGCCGCGTCACCATCGGCAAGGCTGACGTGTTCACGCTGGACGAGGCACGGAAGCAAGCCCGCGTAGCCCTCGGCTCCATGGCGACCGGCATTGATCCGAACAAAGCGAAGGCGGACGCCCGCGCCAAGTCCATCACACAAGACGAGGCCGTGCGCGACTTCCTCGCGGGCCGTGACCTCAAGGAGGGCACCCGAGCGGATTACAAGATGATCCTCGAAACCTACTTCGCAGGCTGGCGGAAGAAGCAGCTCAAGGACATTACGCCGAACGATTGCGTTGCCCGCTTCGACAAGATCACACGCGAGAACGGCCCGACAACGGCGAACCTCGCCTTTCGTGTCTATCGGTCCATGTACGGATATGCCCGCGCGGCCACGGCTGGTCCTGATGGCCGCTATACGCTGCCCGAGAATCCCGTGAAGCGGCTTTCAGACCTGCGGCGCTGGCACAAGACCAAGCGGCGGCAAACCTATCTGCCGGATGATCTGTTCCCCGCCTTCAAGGCGCATCTGGACCGGCTCCATGGCGATCTGAACCCGAATGCCCATGCTTTCGCCGATTATCTCGAATTGCTGCTGCGGGCCGGGCTGCGAAAATCCGAGGGGCTGGGCTTGCTCTGGTCCGATGTGAATATGACGGCCCGCACGTTCACCTTGCGGGATACCAAGAACAGGACCGATCACACATTGCCCGTGTCCGACCAACTGCTCGCGCTGTTCCAACGCCGCGTTGAAAGCAAAACCGATGAACGGGTTTTCAGCGGCAGGGATGGCGCTTGTACCGCGTTTCAGCATTGGCTTGAAAAGGCGCGGGAACCGATCGGCTACCCTCTGCAATTCCACGACCTGCGGCGGAATTTCAGCATCCTTGGATCAAACCTGAATGTTGAGCATTACCGGCTCAAGAAGCTGCTGAACCATACGACCAACACGGACGTAACGGCGGGATATGTGATTATTACCGTGGACCGCCTGCGCGAGCCCATGCAGCAAATATCCAATGAGATTGACCGGCTCATGGGCATCATTCCTAAAAGAACAAAGAATCCCGAGCAAGAGCAACAAAGTTTCGGGGGCTGCGTCCCTCTTGCAAACCTTTCCGCGCTCGACTAGATTCATTCCTGATGTTGCACGTTAAGCTGGCGAGCTTGTGCGGCAGGCCATGGAGGGCTCTACGTCTTACCGCGTCCGAATGACCGGGCGGGTATCGTATGGCCCTCTCCATGGAGTGCCCGACATGGCACAAGAAAAACGCTACCTGACCAACAAAGAAGCCGCTGACGTGATCGGCATGAGCGAGTCTTATCTTAATCAAGACCGTTATGTGGCGAAGGCCAGCGGGATGCCCCCGAAATTCCCTTTCATTCGCATTGGCCGCACCATCAAATACGACCGCCAAGTGCTTTTGCAGGTGATGGCGCAAGGCATGGTGGAATGACCGCATGTCTGGAAAAACGGACAAACCGGACATTCCGGGTGCTCTCATAGCCCCGCTACCCAAGGACATGACCAATCCAGAAACGCTGCTGACCACGAAAGAGGCAACGGCTTATCTGGGCTGGTCCAAATCGCGGCTACCGGGCTATAGGCAGCAAGCGCGAGAAAACGACACGCCCCCCAAGGTAAGGTACCTGACTCTGCCAGATGGCCGCATTCGGTATCGGCTGGGCGATCTTTGGGACGTGAAAGCCATAGAAAATAAAGGCACCCAGCTTTAGAATGGAAAAGGGTCCGGTTGCCGCCGGACCCTCAAATCAAATGCTCTCTCACAAGCCCTTGCATAGTATGTCCGTCTTTCCCTGCCTGCAAGGGCGTGAGAACCGAAAAGGGGTCACCTCATGCCTAAGGACGTAATTCCGCCTGAAATCAATTTCGAGACGGAAGCCGCACGGACTCTTTACCAAGGCCTTTGCGACACTTGGTCAAAGCGGTTTGCTGCCCCGCCGCCGCAGCCATATGGCTTTATGAACTTCCGTGACGACGACCACGCGCGGCAGGTTGGTGCGGTGCTGCTTCCCGATAAGCCGCATGTCCATGCTGCGAATGTTCTACGGCGGCATTTGCGCTGGCTTCCTCATGGGGCGGCGGGGGCGGACGGATGGCTTTGGCGATATGAAAGCTATGAGACTACCGCCTGCGAATTGGACCTTGTGAGCCCGGCGGCAAAGAACCCGCGCGAGGCAGGCATTCAGGCGGTGAAGGCGGCGACGAATTCACTGGTCAAGGCGGGCGTCCTAAAACGCGATCTGCGAGCACCTACGGGCCGAAGTGCAGTCGATAAGGTGAACCACTACAGACTGACCGAACCGGCGTTCTGCGCCGTCCTGTCTCTGCTGTGGTGGAGTCAGGATCACAACTTTGAAACCCGAACGATGGACGCCCGCACCTTCCGGCGCGTCTGGACGGAAATGCGCTATCCGACCGATTCCCAAGCCAAGACCGTCCGCGATGTGCTGGCGGGCTGGCAGGCGATCACGTCCGAGGACGATGTTGCCAGTCGCATGGATGCGGTGATGGAACTGGCCGCGCCGCTACTTCCCAAGCATTGGCCCAAGGGGTGAAATCTCACCCCCTGAAACGCCGGGCTAGGGGTGGAATTCCACCTCTACAGGCAGGGACTAGGGGTGAAATCTCACCCCTATAAATAAGTACTTCTCTTCGAGAAGAGAAAAGACAAGGTTTTAAAACAAGCGTTCAACTGCACTTCGTTCCGTGAACGCCCTGCCAGAACGCTTCGCTCTATTCGGGCAAGTATTCTCGGGGAAGATAGAACCCTGATCCCGATCCCATCCCGTGGGTGCTACCTAGTCCCCCTCTTGCAGTGCTACCTAGCGCCCCTGATCCATGATCCCCGTGCAGCTATCCCGGTGCATCTGCTGCACCATGCCCAGACCATCACCATTGCCCGATGAACAGAACTCATGCGACAAGAGGCTGTCGCGGGCCTATGCCGTCACCACCGCCTGCGGCACTCCTGTATCGGGTGCTTGTCCCATCCGGTGCGCTTGCAGGGGGGCGGCAGGCAGGTTCCGAGCAGTTCCGATCCTGTCGCCCTTCGCAATACGACGCGGAGCAGACCGCAAGATGCCGCGCACATAATTGCACAGACCACAATAGATAGACCAAAGCCCCACAGATTGCGGGGAAGCCATAGGAAGCCCATAGAAAACCCCTCAAGCTCTTTCGGCTACCCCACCACCAAGAAGGGCCAAGATGCCCGCCAGCGGCCCGCCTATTGAGTCCTGCGCCCCATTCAGACCCCGAGCCGGACCGCACCCAGCCCCCACCATCACCCAGACCCCTAGGGGGACCCCTGCCCGGGGCGAGGAGAGGGGCCGTCTCTTACGGAGCGGAGCGGGGGCTGTCCTTCCCCTTGGCAGTGGCGCAAATTATGGCGGCGGACCCCGAGGGGGCCTAGGCAAATCACCCCCGCATGACCTAGATTCCCCTCAAGGCGGCGGTGCTGCCCCGGCCAAGGAGGGCCTCAACGTAAGGTTTGAGGTTCTCTGCATGGCCGTAATCCGGCTGAAAAAACCTGTTGCTGACGCTTCCCCGGTGGATCGGGCAGAGGCGTTTTTCGCATGGCTGGCGGATACGTTCGTTTTCGCGGCTGGCCCAAAGCGTGGGCAACCGCTGATCCTCGAACCATTCCAGCAAGATTACGTGCGGCTGGTTCTCGAACGCGACGGCCCCGACCCCGCGCACCGCATGGCAATTTTCAGCACCCCGAGGAAGAATGGCAAGACGCTGGTGCTGGCAACGCTGCTGCTGGGCTTCATGCTGCCCGATAGTCCGGTTTCCATTCCCGGTTGCCGGGCTGGCATCACGGCCCCGACCGGACGCCATGCCATGTTCATCTTTCAGGCGGCGCTTGAACTGCTGGACGCGGCGGGCCGGAAGGGCGAGGCCAAGGTTATCCAGCACCCCAGCCCCGGATATTTCACCACCAAGGGCGGGGCGCGGTGCGATATCTACAGCGGCTCCAAGACCTCGGGCCATGGCGCGTCCCTCAATGTCGCGCTGGTGGATGAAGCGGGCTTGCTCAAGCGCAATTCGGTGCTGATCGACAATTTCACCGATGCGCTCGCCATTGAGAATGGAATCTTGCTCGTAACCGGGACGTTGGGCGAGTCTCGGGAATATGCTGAACTGATCGACAACCCGCCCCCGCGCACGGCTGTCGTGTTCTACGGGATGCAACGCGGCGATGATCCTGCCAGCCCGGAAGTCTGGCGGCGCTGCAATCCCGGCCTCGGGGCGATCAAGTCCGAACGCTTCATGGCTGACCAATTCGGCAAGGCAGAGGCGGCGGGCACCCTACGCGACTTCGAGGCTTGGAACCTGAATGCCCGCCTAACCCCGGCGAAAGAACTGCTGCTGGACTTCGCGGATTACGAAAAGGCCATTGATCCCGAGGCGGGGCCGCTGCCCGAGGAGCCCGTCCATATCGGACTCGATCTTGGTGGGAGTAGCGCCCAGACTGCCGCCTGCATCGTCCATCAGTCGGGCTTTATCCGTCACCTGTCGGCCTTCCCATCCGAGCCGATGGACCTCTATCAGCGCGGCCAGCGCGACGGTTGCGGCGATGCCTATGCGCGGGCGGAACAGGCTGGCGACCTGATCACCACGGCGGGAAGCGTCACCGATCTGCCGCAATTCCTTTCGGCTCTGGTGGCGAAGATCGGCCCGCATCCGGTGGCCTCTGTCTCATGCGACCGATACCGGCGCGAGGAACTGCTGACCGCTCTTGCACGGGCGGACATCGCATGGAAACCACGCTTCCGTGGCAATGGCCCCAAGGACGGCGATGCGGACATTCGGGCCACGCGCAAGCTGTTCCTGTCTGGATCGGTGAAGCTGCACCCGTCCGACCTCATGAATCTCGCCTTGGGCGAAACTGACGTGCGGGTTTCCTATACCGGCGCTTGCCAACTCGACAAAGCGTCCCGGTTTTCGCGGATCGACTTGGCGCAAGCGTTGGTTCTGGGCTGTTCCGCAATGCTGGAAGATCGGGAACGGGTGCCGCCGCAATACAGCGTGGTGTTGCTCTGATGGCCCGCACCCCGATGCCCAAGCTTGGCCAGATGCTGCACCTGACCAGATGGCAGGCGACCCGCCAAGCCGTGGCCCTTCGCGCTGGGATGCGCTGCGAGTGCTGCGAGACATATGCGTTCTTGCGGGGCCGTGGCGCTGGGCAGGCCGATCATATCATACCGCGCCGCGAACTGGCCGTGACCGGGGGCAACCCCTTTGACATGGACAATCTGCAATGGCTCTGCGGCCCATGCCACAGCCAGAAATCGGCGCGGGAACGCTGGGGCGATCACCAAGCCAAGCCCCCGAAAAACCGTCTGAAAGCCCGAACCAAGATCAAGGGCAGAAAGCAATTCCTGTTAGCGGCTGGCCTGACGACTGCGGACATAATCCGGTGAAACACCGTAGGTAACTAACTACCACCATATAACACTATGGAAATATGCAACAGTTTGCACGTTAAGGAAAGATACCATGTTGAAGTCGCAAGAGATCATGCTGGCCCAGTCGAAACGGCGGGAACGCATGGCCGAAATCCAGAAGTCCGAGGAAGTCGGGGATGAGGGCCGCACCGAACTGCGCAGCCTGACCGATGCTTATTCGGGCGCTGAAATCGAGTACCGCGCCGCGCTGATCGTGGAAGGTGCCGAACGCGAGGCGATCAAGGAAACGGACAAGGCGGGCGATGACTTCGCGCGGGAATGCCGCTCGTTCAATCTGGCGGCTGTCGTGGAAGCCCGATCCGAAAGCCTGCCGCTCACGGGCCGCGAACTGGAAGTCAGCCAAGAACTTCATCAGCGCCACGGCGGGGCGCAAAAGGGCGACATCATGGTGCCGTGGGAAGCCCTCGCCCCGGTGGAGCAACGCGCCGATGTGCCAGTCACCACCACCCCGGCCAGCGGCGGCAACCTTGCTTCGCGCCCCGTCATGTCGGCGCTGGAACGGCTCTTTGCTGACTCTGCTGCCGAGCGGTTCGGCTTCCGTACCGTGGCCGTGAGCGGCAAGCCTTCGTGGCCGGAAATGACCTCGGGCGCGTCGGCCCATTGGGTGGCGGAAGGCCAAGGCACCGATGCCGAGGCGATCACCACCACGACCCGCACCCCGTCCATCAAGACGGCGACGGCCCGTTACCTGCTGTCGCGCCAGTCGATCAAAGAGAACCCCGCGCTTGAGGGCGTGTTGCGGCGCGATCTGCAAGAGGTGATGCGCGAGGCGGTGGACAAGGCCGCGTTCCAAGGCACGGGCGCGAACGGCCAGCCGCTGGGCCTCGCTGGCCTGCTGGACGCTGCCAATCGCACGGATGACGTGGGCGCACCCCCGCATTTCTCCACGCTGCTGGCCGCTGCCGTGTCGGTGATGGAAAGCGCGAAGCTGGCCGATCTGGGCAAGATCAAGATCGGGGCCGCGCCCATTCTGCTGGAAACCCTCGCCAATGCTCTGGTGACCGGCACGGCGGTTTCGGACCTCGACCGCCTGCAAACCACTCTGGGCAAGCCCGTCTTTTCGTCGCAAATCAGCCCCACCGCTGCCCGCGACAGTACTGGCAAGGGCGCGTCCACCGTGTTCGTCGGTGCGCCTGACGGCCTCGCCCTTATTCCGACTTGGGGCGCGCCGGAACTGATCGTGGACCCGTACAGCGAAAGCAAAACCGGCCAAGTCGCGCTGACGGTTTTCACCTTTGTTGACGTGCTGGTGCAGCGGCTGGGCACCCATTTCCTTGCCCTGACCAACGTGCAAGACCGGGTGTAATCGCCATGAACATAGCCCCGATCTGGCCCGTGTCGGGGCTGGAAATCCGTTCACAAGATAAGCGTCCGACCATTGTCGGGCGCTTCCCCTATAAGGCGCTGGCGACCATCGCTGACCGTGGCACCGTCCGAAAAGAAAGCATCGAACCGGGGGCGTTCAATTTCAGCATCAATGCGCCTGACCGCGACGTGCATTTGCTTGTCGGGCATAGCTACGACAAGCCGATTGCCTCGAAAGAGGCGGGCACCCTCGAATTCAACGACACAGAAGAATTCTTGGAATTCATCGCCCAGATTCCCCTCGGTGCCGAGCGGGCAACCCATATCACCGATCTGTTGATTATGCTGGGCGCTGGCCTCATTCGTGGGGTTGAGTCCGGGCTTCCGCGTTCCGCCCAAGGACGTGGTGCCGGGCGCTGAAAAGCTGATTCCGGAACCCGGCAACCCCGGCGTGATGATCCGGCAGCTATTTCAGCTTGTGCTTTACGAACTCTCGCTGGTGACGCTGCCCGCCTATCGCGAAAGCCAAGCCGAATTGCGGGCGCTGCGACTGCCCGAAACCCGCCGCACGACGCAAAGGATCATCCTGCCATGACCATCAAATCAATCGAGGTGGACTTTCAAACCGGCCCCGTTCCCGCTGCGCCTTCCGTATCCGAGATTGCCCTAGAGGCTGGCGTGACCGAGGCACAAGCCGCCGCGTTCATTGCAGCCGCCTATGAGCAAGCCGAGACGTTCACCGGCAGGTGCTATCGCGGCATCACGGCGGGCGAGGTGCTGATAGAGGTGGACGAACTGACCGAATGGAGGTGGCCGAGATACCCTTACCCGGCGGCGATCCTTTCCGAGGTATGGAGCGATGAAACGCGCGGCTGGCAGGCGCGTAGCGTCGAATATCGCGCGGGCTGGCTGATGCTCTATCCGGGCAACCTGTATCGCCTGACCCAAAGCCCGACCGCCCCTGTCGATCCGCTGCCTTCGCATGTTGTCCAGGCGGTTGCCAATCTGGCGCTCTATCAGCTTGTTCAGCTACCCCAGCGCCGCGAATTCAAGAGCCAGACGCAAGGCGACACGACCTTGAGCCGTGAGGCGCTTATGGGCATCTTTTACGGGTCCGGTGCTGGGGCGCTGCTGGCAAGTGAGGTGCGCAAATGAACCCGTTCCGCTTCCTGTTCAACCGCGCTGAAACCCGCTCTCATGCCGCTGGCGTGACGAATGTTTACATTGAAGCCAAGCGGCGGGCCGCGACCTCGGAAGGATCGGCAACGCTGTCGGCTACCATCGGCGCGGCGGCTGGCCTCTGGTCACGTTCATTCGCCATGCTGGTGCCCGAGCCTTCGGACGTGCTGACGCCTGACGTGCTGGGCGCAATCGGGCTGGACCTGTTCTTTCGCGGCCAATCCGTCTGGCATATCGGGTTGGAAGGCTCTGCGATCCAACTGCGCCGCGCGGCGTTCTGGGATATGGTGGAACGCGACCGATGGAACCTGACCCTACCGCGCCCGACCGGAACCGACACGCTCAAAGCTCTGGGCGATGAAGTCCTTTCGCTGTCCATCGGTGCCAGCCCCGAGACGCCATGGCAGGGACGCGGGCCGTTGTCCTTCATGGGGTTGTCGCCTTCCCTGCTGGCGGATATTGAGGTGACCGTGAGCGGGGCGCTTCCATGGACCGGCAAGGGCCTGCTTCCGATCCCGGCCACCATCCCCGAGGATCAACAGACCAAGGCGATTCAAGGGCTGCGCACCGGCTCTTTGGCCGTGGTTTCGAGCAAGGAAGATTTTGGGCACCATACCGGGGGCAGTCGATCCGAATTCAAGCGCGTGGACCTGACGCCCGATCTGGCCCGCGCTGGCTTGGATGCCACGGCCCGCGACCTTCACGACCGGGTGCTTGCCGCTTGTGGCATCCCGCCCGGTATGCTGACCGCTTCGGGGAATGCTGGCGCGATCCGCGAACAGATGCGGGCTTTCGCGCTCACAACGCTGGACCCGCTGGCCCGCATGATTACGCCCGAGCTATCGCGCAAGATCGGCGTGTCACGGCTGGGCCTGCAAGACCTCATGTCGGCTGACGTGGCGGGCCGGGCGCGGGCGGTTGGCTCTCTGGTGCAGTCGGGCGTTCCCCTCGCCACAGCCATGGCGTTGGTGGGCTGGGACAACGTGAGCCTGCCCGAGGGGGCCAGCAAGCCCATTGCAGCGGGGGGCGAGTGATGAACCCGAAACACCTGTTTCAGAACCTGCAACGCGCGGCCAAGCTGCATCCGGCCTGCCGTCGCGTGTCGATCTGGACCGTGGCCCGCGACTCGAACGGCCATGAGCTTGTCGGCCCCGATGGCTCCTATGAGTGGGCCAAGCTATGCCATGCCTATGCCGTGTTTGACTTCGGCCAGCCCGACGAATGGGCGGGCGCTACGGGCGAGTACTCGGGCATGTTCAAAATCTCGATCCTGCCCGATCCGGTGACGCTCAATCCGCTGGCGCTGCCCGATCTGGGCGACACGTTCATGGTTCGGCGCTACTCGGCGTTCCCCGGTGACCCGACCCCGGAAGTTTCTTTGGCCATGACCCGCACGGGCGGGGACGCCATGGGCTTCAAACAGGTGTTCTTGTCGCGTGAACCGCTGGCCGGTGACGTGGCGCCCGCGATCTTGTCTGACGGGTAAGCCGCGCTCAAAAGGAAAAGGGCGCTGCATCTCTGCAACACCCTGCCCTTACGGCGACTGCCTACACAACCGCCTACACAACTTTTTCCGCCCTTCTCGACCGCCTCTTAACTAGATGAAGTTAAAGAGAAAATCGGCCCAAGGGCGCAAGATCGTTACTTGATCTTGCCTTCCTTGTATTCGACATGCTTGCGGGCAACCGGGTCGTATTTGTTGACCGTCATCTTCTCGGTCATCGTGCGGGCGTTCTTCTTGGTCACGTAGAAATGCCCGGTCCCGGCGCTCGAGTTCAGGCGGATCTTGATGGTGGTCGGCTTCGCCATTGTCTTGCTCCTGCTGCGGGGACAGACGCTTCGCTCGCGAACCCCGTGGAATCTCTTGGAAGCCGCCTTTTAGCCGCCATGCGGGCGAAGTCAACCGGGAATCACCGGATTTCGCCGGCGCGGGCAGCGGATATGCGCGGATGGCCTGTAAGCCGGATTTTGTCCAGGGGTCGCCCCCTTGGATGACCATTCCTCTGGCCCCGCCGTTGCCGACGGGATCTAGCTGCCAACCCGGACCTGCTGGGGCGAAGATGGCCCTGTCTTGCGACGCGCGGTCCCTATTCGGCATTGCTCCCGGTGGGGCTTGCCGTGCCGGTCCTGTTGCCAGGCCCGCGGTGGGCTCTTACCCCACCGTTTCACCCTTACCCGTGCAGGCACGGGCGGTCTCATCTCTGTGGCGCTTTCCCTGGGGTTGCCCCCGCCGGGCGTTACCCGGCACCGTATCTTCATGGAGTCCGGACTTTCCTCGACGTTGCCGCCGCGGTCATCCGGCCATCCGCGCGAGGCTCAGATAGGCCTTGGCGCGCGAGGGGTCAAGCGCCGGGGTGGCGGCGCGGGTGCAGGGGTATTTGAAGAGCAAAGAAGCCATGGACGCCGCGCCCTGCTTCTTCGTTCTTCAAATACCCATCTTGCGGCATCTGCCACCCGGCGATCCGGTCAGGAATCCGGCCAGTTGCGGGCGATGCTGGGCAGGCTGTCCTCGATCCAGTCGAGCAGCGCAGCGACGCGCGCCGCCGCCTGCTGGCCCAGGGGCGTCAGTTCGTATTCCACATGCGGCGGCACGGTGCCGAAGTCGCGGCGCAGCACCATGCCGTCGGTTTCCAGCCCCTGCAGGGTCTGCGCCAGCATCCGCTCGCTGACCCCGCCGATGCGCTTGCGCAAGCCGCCGAAGCGTTGCGGGCCGGCGCTCAGCGCCCACAGCACCAGCATGCCCCAGCGCCCGGTCAGGCGCCGCAGCACGTCCCGCGACGGGCAGGCCGCCGCCAGCAGGTTTCCGCGCTCGAAATTCTGCATACTAACATTTCCGTTCGTACTTACGGATCGTAAGTTAGGCGCCTATCTTGCCCGGCACAAGAAGGAGAAACCCCATGACCATTGCCGTCACCGGAGCCACCGGCCAGTTGGGCCGCCTGACCATCGAGAAGCTGAAGACCCTGCTGCCCGCGGGCGAGATCGTCGCCCTGGCGCGCTCGCCGGAAAAGGCCGAGCCGGGCGTCGAGACCCGCGCCTTCGACTATGACCGGCCCGAGACGCTGGCGCCGGCGCTGGCGGGCGTCGCGCGGCTGGTGCTGATTTCCTCGAGCGAGGTCGGCAAGCGCGAAGCGCAGCACCGCGCCGTGATCGCGGCGGCCAAGGCCGCCGGCGTCGGGCAGATCGTCTATACCAGCCTGCTGCATGCCGACCGCTCGCCGCTGTCGCTGGCGGGCGAGCATGTGGCGACCGAGGCGGCGCTGGCCGAATCCGGCATTCCGCATGTGATCCTGCGCAATGGCTGGTATGCCGAGAATTACACTGGCGCGGTTCCGGCCGCCTTGCAGCACGGCGCGCTGATCGGGGCGGCGGGCGCGGGCCGGATCTCGGGCGCGGCGCGGGCGGATTATGCCGATGCCGCGGCGATCGTGGCCGCGGATGGCAGCCACGCCGGCAAGACCCATGAGCTGGCCGGCGACGAGGCCTGGACGCTGGCCGATCTTGCCGCCGAGGTCTCGCGCCAGAGCGGCAAGGACATCCCCTATCGCAACCTTTCCGAGGCGGATTATGCCGCGGCGCTGGTCGGGGCCGGGCTGCCGGAAGGGCTGGCGGCGGCGATCGCCAGCTGGGACGTGGGCGCCAGCCAGGGCGCGCTGTTCGACGACGGCCGGCAGCTGTCGGCGCTGATCGGACGGCCGACCACGCCCTTGGCGGATGTGGTGCGGGCCGCGCTCTAGAACGGCACGTCGTCGGTGGAGGCGCCCGACGAGGCACCCGAGGCGGGCTGCACATAGCCCGCCTTGATGGTCTTGAAGCCGGTCGGGAATTCGATGGTCAGCGTGTCCTCGGCAATGCCCTGCACGGTGCCATTGCCGAATTTCTGGTGAAACACCCGGTCGCCGACGGCAAAGCGCGCGGCCGGCTCGGCGTCGATGATGACCGGCGTGCGGTGCACCGGCTGGGCGCGGGCCGCGCTGCGGTCCTGCATGCGCTTCCAGCCCGGCGAATTGTAGACATCGGCCCTGGCGGCGCGGTCGTGCATGGACGACGCCGCGAAAGCCGCCGCCGCGCCATAGCCGCCGCCATAGAGGCCGGGGGGCGTCAGCACCTCGACGTGCTCCTCGGGCAGTTCGTCGATGAAGCGCGAGGGCAGCGAGGATTGCCATTGCCCATACATGCGGCGGTTGCCGGCGAAGGTGATGGTGGCCAGCTCCTCGGCCCGGGTGATGCCGACATAGGCCAGGCGGCGCTCCTCCTCGAGGCCCTTCATGCCGGATTCGTCCATGCTGCGCTGGCTGGGGAACAGCCCGTCCTCCCATCCCGGCAGGAAGACGATGGGGTATTCCAGCCCCTTGGCGGCGTGCAGCGTCATGATGCTGACCTGCTCGGCCTGCTCGCCCTTGTCATTGTCCATGACCAGCGCGACGTGTTCCAGGAAACCTTGCAGGTTTTCGAACTCCTCCAGCGCCTTGACCAATTCCTTGAGGTTGTCGAGCCGGCCCGGCGCGTCGGGCGATTTGTCGTTCTGCCACATCGCGGTATAGCCGGATTCGTCCAGGATGCGCTCGGCCAGCTCGACGTGGTTCACGCGGGCGTCCAGCGCGTCGGCGTGCCAGCGGCCCATGGCTTGCGTGAACTGGCGCAGGGCGCCGGCGCCCTTGCCGCCCAGCGCGCCCACCGCCACCGCCGAGGCGGCGCCTTCCAGCAGCGACAGGCCGCGCTCGCGCGCCTCGGCCTGGATGGTCTGCACCGCCTTGTCGCCCAGGCCGCGCTTCGGCACGTTCACGATGCGCTCGAACGCGAGGTCGTCGGTGGGGCTGACCGCCAGCCGGAAATAGGCCATGGCGTCGCGGATTTCCTGGCGTTCGTAGAAGCGCGGCCCGCCGATCACCCGATAGGGCAGGCCGATGGTCATGAAGCGGTCCTCGAAGGCGCGCATCTGGTGGCTGGCGCGCACGAGAATGGCGATGTCGTTCAGGCTGCGCCGGCCGACGCTGTGGCGGTGGCCGCCGTGGAAGGCCTCGATCTCCTCGCCGATCCAGCGCGCCTCGGCCTCGCTGTCCCAATGGCCGATCAGGCGCACCGGCTCGCCGCCCTCGGCATCGGTCCAGAGCGTCTTGCCCAGCCGCCCCTTGTTCGACGCGATCAGCCCCGAGGCCGCGGCCAGGATATGCGGGGTCGAGCGATAGTTCTGCTCCAGCCGGATCACCTGGGCGCCGGGGAAATCGCTTTCGAAGCGCAGGATGTTGCCGACCTCGGCGCCGCGCCAGCCATAGATCGACTGGTCGTCGTCGCCGACGCAGCAGATGTTGCGATGCGCCTGGGCCAGCAGCCGCAGCCACATGTATTGCGCGACGTTGGTGTCCTGGTATTCGTCGACGAGGATATAGCGGAACCGCTCCTGCCACTGGCGCAGCACGTCCGGGTGGGCCTGGAAGATGGTGACGCAATGCATTAGCAGGTCGCCGAAATCGACGGCGTTCAGCTCGAGGAGCCGGCGCTGATAGGCGGCATAGAGCTTGCCGCCCCAGCCGTCGAAGGCACGTTCCTCGCCCTTGGGCAGCCGGGCGGGGGTGATGCAGCGGTTCTTCCAGCCGTCGATCAGCCCGGCCAGTTGCCGCGCCGGCCAGCGCTTTTCGTCGATGTTCTCGGCCGCGATCAGCTGCTTCATCAGCCGGATCTGGTCGTCGGTGTCGAGGATGGTGAAGCTGGGCTTCAGGTGCAATTCGGCGTCGCCGACCAGCTCGGCATGGCGGCGCAGGATCTTGACGCTGACGCTGTGGAAGGTGCCGAGCCAGGGCATGCCCTCGACCATCTCGCCCAGCAGGCGGCCGATGCGATCCTTCATCTCGCGCGCGGCCTTGTTGGTGAAGGTCACGGCCAGGATCTGCCCCGGCCGCGCGCGGCCCAGGGTCAGCAGATGCGCGATGCGGGTGGTCAGCGCCCGGGTCTTGCCGGTCCCTGCCCCGGCCAACAGCAGGACGGGGCCGTCCAGCGCCTCGACCGCCGCGCGTTGCGCCGCGTTCAACCCCTCCAGATAGGGCGCCGGCCGCGCCGACATGGCGCGCTGCGAAAGCGGCACCGGGGCGGCGGCGGCCTCGAAGGCGTCGGAATCGTCGAAATCGCTCATGCCGGCAGCATAGCGACGACGGGCCGCCGAGGGAAGCCCGTGTTCACGGCTTGTTCACGCCCGCAGCCCGGCAAAGATCGACGGATCCAGGCTGACCTGCGCGAAGGTCTCGCCCTGGGTCAGCACCGATACCGCGTCATGCGAATGCAGCGATTCCTGGTGGCTGGCGACGACGCGGAAATCGCCGATGCGCGGCTCGGCCATCAGTTCGCCGGCAAAGGCGCGCACGGCATCCTCGACGAAGATCGGGTTCGCCGCGTTCAGCTCGGCAAAGGCCTGCTCGTCCTCGCGTTTCACCATGACCTGGGTTTCCGTGGCGACGGCGCGGCGGCAGAGGTCGACCATATCCTCGAACCACAGCGTATCGCCATGCATCACCACCGAGATGCGCGCCACCGAACGCTGCGAATGCGGCGTCGCCAACTGGCCGCGCATCTGGCGGGCATGTTCGCTGAGCTCCAGCGAGCAGGGGCAGGTCGAGGAATAGACATAGTCGAAATGCATGATGCGCAGCCGGTGGCCGGCGCGCTCGACCAGCTCCAGCGCCACGTCGTAATACTGCCAGCCCGACAGGCCCGAACGCAGCGATTCGACCCGGATCGGGTAGCTGAGCCGCATCTGGATGCGGGCATCGAAACTGTCCAGGTCGGACTTGTAGTCGTCCAGCGCCGCCTGCAGCACCCGCATCGAGAACTGCTTTTCGGCATGGGCATAGAACGAGCGCATGATGCGGCTCATGTTGATGCCCTTGCGGTCGGCCTCCAGGCTGACGGTACCGGTGACGCTGGTTTCCAGCGTGATGTCGCCGCCCAGATGCGTCGAATCGGGCCGGGTCTCGTAGCGGATCGGCAGGCGGAAGTTCGAGATGCCGACATGCTGGATCGGCGCGCGGGCGCCCACGATCAGGCTGGCCGGACCATTCTGCAGGTCCGGCAGGCTGGCCTTGTAGGCGTCGTCCACGCGGAAATCACTGGGGTATTCGCGCGACAGCGCCGGATAGGCGCGTTCGGTGGCGACGGGGCGGGCCTCGGTCATCGTCGTCTCCCTGGGGCAGGTCCGGCTGCAATGTGGGCATTATACAGCCAAAACAAAAGGGGCGTCCGACTTAATGCGGATGCACCCGGGTTCAGGCCAGCGCCTGACGCAGATCGTCGATCAGATCGTCGGCATGTTCCAGCCCGACCGACAGCCGCAGCAGGCCCGGGGTGATGCCCAGGCCCTCGCGCACCTCGGGGGTCAGGCGCGAATGCGTCGTGGTTGCGGGATGGGTGACGATCGACTTGGCATCGCCGAGGTTGTTCGAGATCTCGAAGACCCGCAGCCGGTCCATGGCGGCGAAGGCGGCCTCCTTGCTGCCGACATCGGCGGCGATCATCGTGCCGCCCGCCCCCATCTGGCGCTGCACCAGATCGAATTGCGGATGGTCGGGCAGGCCCGGATAGACCACCCGGGTCACGCCGGCCATGTCCTGCAGCGCCCGGGCCAGCGCCAGGGCGCTGTCGGTCTGGGCCCGGACCCGCAGGTCCAGCGTGTTCAGCCCGTTCAGCATCAGCCAGGCGTTGAAGGGGCTGATCGCGGCGCCGGTGTGTTTCAGATAGGGCTCGGCCACCTCGCGCACGAATTGCCGGGTGCCGCAGATCACGCCGCCCAGGCAGCGCCCCGAGCCGTCGATGTGCTTGGTGGTGGAATAGACCACCACGTCGGCGCCCTGCTCGACCGCGCGGCTGTAGACCGGGGTGGCGAAGACGTTGTCGACCACGACCAGCGCGCCCACGGCCCGGGCCAGCGCGGCGACGCCCGCGATATCGACCACCTCCAGCGTCGGGTTCGAGACCGATTCGAAGAACACCGCACGGGTGTCGGGCCTGATCGCCGCACGCCACTGGTCAAGGTCGGTGCCGTCGACATAGCTCACCTCGACGCCGAAGCGGGCCAGCACGTCGAGCACATAGAGACACGAGCCGAACAGCGCACGGGAGGACACGATATGGTCGCCGGGCTTGGCAAAGCACATCAGCGCGCCATTCACCGCCGCCATGCCCGAGGCGGTGGCAAAGGCGTCCTCGGTGCCTTCCAGGCTGGCGATCCGGTCCTCGAACATGCGCGAGGTCGGGTTGCCGTAGCGGGCATAGATGAACTCGTCCGGGCCGGCCTTGATGAAGCGCGCCTCGGCCTGCTCGGCGCTGTCGTAGGCAAAGCCCTGGGTCATGAACAGCGCCTCGGCCATCTCGCCATATTGGCTGCGGCGGATGCCGTGGTGGATGGCGCGGGTGCGGGGGTGCAGGGGCTTGTCAGACATGGCGCGGACTCCTTGGGGCTGAATCCCCGATACGCCCCCGTCGCCGGCCGATCAAGGCGTCACTGATCCCCGGGCAAGGCGTAGCGTTCGAAAAGCCGGGCGTTCAGCACGAAGAAGGCCACCATGATCGCCGGCAGGCCGAAGGTCTTGAAGTTAACCCAGGCGGTTTCCGACATCAGCCGCCAGACCAGCTCGTTGGCAAGCGCCAGGCCCAGGAACAGCGCCACCATGCGGATGGTCAGGATGCGCCAGCCCTCGGCGCGCATCGGCAGCGCGTCGGACATGACAAGCTGCAGCCAGTTGCGGCCCAGCGCCAGGCTGATGCCCAGGAGACCCGCGAAAATCAGGTAGATCAGCGTCGGCTTCATCTTGAAGAATTTCGGATCGTTGAGCCAGACCGACAGCCCGCCGAAGACCACGACCAGCACCAGCGTCGCGATCTGCATCGGCGCCAGCTTGCCCGTCAGCCGCCACAGCGCCAGGGTCGAGGCGACCAGCACCGGGATGAAGACCAGCGTCGCCAGGATGAAGCCGGAATAGTCCCGCCCGCCGAAGCTGACCGCGTGGTCGCGGAAGCGCGAGAAGACCAGGAAGAACAGGATCAGCGGCCCGAATTCCAGCGCGGCCTTGAGCCAGGGGTTGATCTTGCGGGCGTCGGACTTGCGGGCATCGGACACGGGCAGAGGTTCCTTTCATCGGCGGGATGCGCGCTTGTGCCCCGGATGGCGGGTTCAGTCCAGCCGGATCGCGGCCAGGATCGGGCCGCTGGCGGCGCGCGGGTCGCCGCTGCCCAGCTCCTGCGCCAGGATGGCATGGCGGGTGTCGGTGGGGAAGGCGTCGCCGCTTTGCGGATCGGGCTTCACGGTCATGCGCAGCGGCGCACGGCCGTCCCATTCGGCGACACGCTCGGCCGCCAGGACCACGTTGCGATAGTTCAGCGCCACGCCGCGGTTCTCGCCGGCCTTGATCGTGACCATGCGGGCCGGGGCATAGCGCACCAGGATGATCGCCACCCGGTCGCGGATCGCGCCGCGCGGCGTCAGCTCGATGCGATAGCCTTCCTCCTGCTGGCTGGACGAGACCATGACCATGGGCGGGCGCGCCATCTGGCCCTGCACCAGCCCCATCAGCTCGGCCGGGCGCAGCGCGATCAGCGTGTCGCTGCCGCCGACGATCATCTGCGGGGTATAGATCGCCCGCTCGCCCGACTGATGCGCATAGGCCTGCTGGCGGCGGGTGAATTCGGGCCGGGCGAATTCGTCCGCCCAGCCGAGATAGTCCCAGTAATCGACATGCCAGGACAGCGCCAGCACGTCGTCGCGGTCGGCCAGATCGCCCAGCATCTCGTCCGCGGGCGGGCAGGACGAACAGCCCTGCGAGGTGAAAAGCTCGACCACCACCGGCGGATGGTCGATCGGACCCAGCATGCGGCGGGCCTGCACCTCGGCGAAGGCGGCGACGCCGGGACCGGCCAGGTCCACGGGTTGCATCGGCGGCAGCAGGTCGGCAGGCAGGCCCGGCTCGCCCTCGGGCGCCGGGATCAGGCCGATGATGCCGTCATCCTCGGGCTCGGCGGGGGCGGAGGGTTCGGGACCGTCCGCGAGAGCGGCATCGGTCGGCGCGTCCATCGGCGCGGCGGGCGCCGTGCCCATCGGCGCCGAGGGCGGGTCCGACAGGGTCGAGACGCCGACATGATCCGCGCCCATCCCCATGCCGCCGGCGACATTTTCGCCCGGGCCTCCACCCATGCCGCCACCCGGGCCGCCACCGTCCTGCGCCAGCGCCGGCACCCCGGCCGCCAGCGCCAGGACCAGCGCCAGGATCCGCGTTCCGCCCGCCAGGCCCGGCACCCGGGCACGGGGTTTCCCGGACTCCGGTCCTGTCCTGTTGTCGCGAGTCTTCGGCATTGTCCTGTGCATTCCCGGCCCTTCCGATGCGGGTCAGCTAACCCGGCCGGGGCACGGACGACAAATCAATGCTTTGTTAGCGCCTCGTTCCGGCGCCGTGACCGTGTTGCAAATCCCACAACCCCGCCCCGCCGGCGGCCATATCGGTATACTTTCGCATACAATTCTGCCCCGCCCCTCTTGAACCGCTCCGGGAAAAGGCGCACATGGTCAGTAAGCACCGCCATCAGCCACCTTTTTTCAGAAGATAGGGAGCCGGGACATGCCCATCGAAACAGGAACCGACACCGCCGGGACGCGCCGCCAGCTTCAGGTCGGCGGCGCGAATGTCGCCTATTACTCCATCGCCGCCGCGACCGAGGCCGGCCTGGGCGACTTTTCGCGCCTGCCCGCCTCGCTGAAGGTGGTGCTGGAAAACCTGCTGCGCTTCGAGGACGGCGGCCGCACGGTCAGCGTGGATGACATCAAGGCCTTCGCCGAATGGGCGGAAAAAGGCGGCCAGAACCCGCGCGAGATCGCCTATCGCCCGGCCCGGGTGCTGATGCAGGACTTCACCGGCGTGCCGGCCGTGGTCGACTTGGCCGCGATGCGCGACGGCATCAAGGCGCTGGGCGGCAACCCGCAGCGGATCAACCCGCTGAACCCGGTCGACCTGGTCATCGACCACTCGGTCATGGTCGACGAATTCGGCACGCCCCGCGCCTTCCAGATGAACGTCGACCTGGAATACGAGCGCAACATGGAGCGCTATACCTTCCTGAAATGGGGGCAGAACGCCTTCAACAACTTCCGCGTGGTGCCGCCGGGCACCGGCATCTGCCATCAGGTGAACCTGGAATACCTGGCGCAGACGGTCTGGACCGACACCGACCAGAACGGCGTCGAAGTGGCCTATCCCGACACGCTGGTCGGCACCGACTCGCATACGACGATGGTCAACGGCCTTGCCGTGCTGGGCTGGGGCGTCGGCGGCATCGAGGCCGAGGCGGCCATGCTGGGCCAGCCGATCTCGATGCTGATCCCCGAGGTCGTCGGCTTCAAGATCACCGGCGCGCTGCGCGAGGGCGTGACCGCCACCGACCTGGTGCTGAAGGTGGTGCAGATGCTGCGCAAGCACGGCGTCGTCGGCAAGTTCGTGGAATTCTACGGCGACGGGCTGGACCACATGCCGCTGCCCGACCGCGCCACCATCGCCAATATGGCCCCCGAATACGGCGCCACCTGCGGCTTCTTCCCGATCGACAACGAAACCCTGCGCTATCTGCGCCAGACCGGCCGCGACGAATCGCGCATCGCCCTGGTCGAGGCCTATGCCAGGGAGAACGGCTTCTGGCGGACGCCGGATTACGCGCCGGTCTACAGCTCGACGCTGGAACTGGACCAGGCCGACGTCGTTCCGGCGATCTCGGGCCCGAAACGGCCGCAGGACCATGTCGCGCTGACCGATTCGGCCAAGGCGTTCCGCGACTATATCCTGGGCATGCGCCCGGCACCCTCGGCCCCCAAGGCCGAGAAAGAGCTGATGACCCGCGAAGGCGGCGCCCCCGACCCCGCGCCTGCCGAGATTCCGGGCGGCCATCACGGCCACCTGAACACCGGCACCGTCGAGGGCCAGGCCTATACCCTGCGCGACGGCTCGGTGGTGATCGCGGCGATCACCTCCTGCACCAATACCTCGAACCCCTATGTGCTGATGGCGGCGGGGCTCGTCGCCCGCAAGGCGCGCGCGCTTGGCCTGACCAGCAAGCCCTGGGTCAAGACCTCGCTGGCGCCCGGCAGCCAGGTGGTCGAGGAATATCTGAAGGCGGCGGACCTGCAGGACGACCTCGACGCGCTGGGCTTCAACCTGGTCGGCTTCGGCTGCACCACCTGCATCGGCAACTCCGGCCCGCTGGCGCCCGAGATCTCGAAATCGATCAACGAAAACGACCTGGTCGCGGTCTCGGTCCTGTCCGGCAACCGCAACTTCGAGGGCCGGATTTCGCCCGACGTGCGCGCCAACTACCTGGCCTCGCCGCCGCTGGTCGTGGCCTATGCCATCGCCGGCGACATGAACATCGACCTGACCACCCAGCCGCTGGCCCATACACCCGAAGGCCAGCCGGTGTTCCTGAAGGACATCTGGCCGACCTCGAAAGAGGTCGCGGAGCTGGTCGAAAGCATCGTCACCCGCGAGATGTTCCAGCAGAAATACGCCGACGTCTTCAGGGGCGACGCGCGCTGGCAGGCGGTCGAGGTGACCGACAGCGAGACCTATGACTGGCCGCCGAGCTCGACCTATATCCGCAACCCGCCCTATTTCCAGGGCATGGGCCCGCAGAAGGGCCGGATCCACAATATCGACGGCGCCCGCATCCTGGCGCTGCTGGGCGACATGATCACCACCGACCACATCTCGCCGGCCGGCTCCTTCAAGCCGACCACGCCGGCCGGGAAATACCTGACCGAGCATCAGGTGGCACCGCGCGACTTCAACAGCTACGGCTCGCGCCGGGGTAACCACGAGGTCATGATGCGCGGCACCTTCGCCAATATCCGCATCCGCAACGAGATGCTGGAGGGCGTCGAGGGCGGCTATTCCAAGGGACCGGACGGCCAGCAGACCTCGATCTACGACGCGGCCATGGCCTACAAGGACGCGGGCATCCCGCTGGTGGTGATCGGCGGCATCGAATACGGCGCGGGCTCCAGCCGCGACTGGGCGGCCAAGGGCACCAACCTGCTGGGCGTCAAGGCGGTCATCGCCGAGAGCTTCGAGCGCATCCACCGCTCGAACTTGGTCGGCATGGGCGTGATCCCCTTCGAGTTCACCGGCGGCGACAACCGCAAGACCCTGGGCCTGACCGGCGACGAGGTGATCTCGATCGACGGTCTGGAAGGCGACTTCAAGCCGCTGTCGCTGGTCCCGGCGACGATCCGCTATGCCGACGGCACCGTGAAGGTGATCCAGCTCAAGGCCCGCGTCGATACCGAGGTCGAGATCGAATACCTCGAAAACGGCGGCGTGCTGCATTACGTGCTGCGCAACCTGGCAAAAGCCTGAGCCGCGAAAGGCCCCGGGAAACCGGGGCCTTTTCCTTCAATGCGCCTGCATTTCCTCGACGATCTGCCGCGGCGTCAGCGCGGCCGGGTAATAGGTCGGCCAGTTCGTCACCTCCTCCAGCAGCTTCGCCCGGTCGTCGCCCATGTAGAGGTGATAGTGATCGGCCTTGGCCGGCGCGATCTTGTGGTCGCTGAACTGGAACCAGCCCGGCGCGCCCGCATCGCCCGAAACCTTCCTGAAGATGAAGCGCACGCCCCGGTTGCCCTTGGCATAGGTCAGGATCTCGTGTCCGTCCGAGGCATATTGCCCGGTCAGGACCTTGTCGCCGGCATGGAAGCTGACGGTGTCGCCGTGGATCTCGATCCGCTCGACCTCGGTGCGATAGCCGGTGTCGTAATAGGCCTTGTATTCGGCGGCGGTCTTGTCGCCATGCTCGGCCTTGTGCGCCATCACCGGGTCCAGCGTGCCGTCCTGCAGCAGCGGATAGACCGACTGCCAGTCGCCCTCCCAGTCCGACAGCGGCCGGCCGGCGACCTGGGCATCCTCGAAATAGCCCTTCTCGATCTGGGCCTGCTGCGGGTCGCCATGGCTGTGGTCATGGCCATGCTCGTGGCTGTGCCCCTTGCCCTGCTCGGCCATGCCCGGCCCTGCCGCCAGCAGCAGCGCCAAGGCCGCCGCACCCCATCCGATCCCTCGCATCGTCTCGCTCCATTTAGTTACGTTATTACATAACTAAATAGCTGCGGCACCCGGCGCAAGCCCCGAAAAGCAAAAGGCCGCACGCCTGCGCGCACGGCCCCCGGACATCGCTGCGCGCGAAGCCTATTCCTCGGCGCAATACCACATGGTGCCGCCCACCGCGGCCGAGCCGATCACCATCGACCCCACCGCCACCGGCGAGGCCGCGACGCCCATCGCCGCCGCCCCCGCCGCCTCCAGCGTGCCGACCATCGAGCCCGAGGTCGCGGCCAGGATCGTCGCCCCGGGCCGCTGCGTCACCGCGTCATAGCCGGCGACGGCCAGCGCATTGGCATTGCGGAAGGTCGCCTGCCGGGTTGAATTCACCCGCTCGCAAAAGGTCTTGCGGCACAGCGCATTGCCCTTGCGCGCGCCCTTCTGCGCCCCGATGTAGGTGTCCCCGGCCTTGTCCCACAACAGGCAATAGCTGCCGTCGTCGGCCATCTGGTTGCGGCGCAGGATCTCGCGCAGGGTGACGTAGCCCGGGCAGGAAATCCGCCCCCAACCCGAGAGATTCTTCTCGAGCCGCCCGACATTCTCGCGGAATTCGGCGTCGCGGACATAGTTGATCTCGGTCTTCTCGCCCGCGATCGAGGTCTCGCAGGTCCAGAGCTTCTCCTCGGCCGCAGGCTTTTCCTGCGCCGCCGCCGGCAGTGCCAGCACCGCCATCAAAACCGCCACAAGCCGCATCGCCTCCTCCGAGATCTGTCCGCGCAGCCCCTCATTCCAGACCGCGGGCCGGGGCCGCAATCCACAGGATCGTTACCAGCCCCGGTTGTGGCCCTGGGGGCACGGCCCGCGCTTCTTTGCTCCCGAAATACCCCCGCGACCGTGCCGCAAAACGAAAAGGCCGCCCCCGAAGGGACGGCCCTGCAACCCGTCTGACCCGAAAGGATCAGTTCTTGGCGTAGAATTCGACGACCAGGTTCGGTTCCATCTGCACGGCATAGGGCACGTCGCCCAGGGCCGGCTGACGCACGAAATTCGCGGTCATCTTGTTGTGGTCGACTTCCAGGTAGTCCGGAACGTCACGCTCGGTCAGGGCGACGGCTTCCAGCACGATGGCCAGCTGGCGCGAACGCTCGCGGATCGAGATCACGTCGCCTTCCTTGACGCGGTAGGAGGCGATGTTCACGCGCTTGCCGTTCACTTCCACATGGCCGTGGTTCACGAACTGGCGGGCGGCAAAGATGGTCGGCACGAACTTGGCGCGATAGACCACGGCGTCCAGGCGGCGCTCCAGGAGGCCGATCAGGTTCTCGCCGGTGTCGCCCTTGACGCGCTCGGCTTCCGCATAGATGCGGCGGAACTGCTTCTCGGTCAGGTCGCCGTAATAGCCTTTCAGCTTCTGCTTGGCGCGCAGCTGGGTGCCGAAGTCCGACAGCTTGCCCTTGCGGCGCTGGCCGTGCTGGCCCGGGCCGTATTCGCGCTTGTTCAGCGGCGACTTGGCGCGGCCCCAGATGTTTTCGCCCATGCGGCGGTCGATCTTGTACTTGGCAGCGGTGCGTTTGGTCATCGCTGATCTCCTTCTTTACACGTTGTCGAAGGGCGTTGTCCTTTGGCATAATGCCCGACAGGGTTCCCCTTGCGGGGTCCACCAACACCAATGAAGCGGCGCTTATAGCCGCCCCGCTACCAGAGTCAAGCACCCCTTGAGCGGCAGCCCCGACGCCCCTAGATAAAGGGCAGCGAACAAGGAAGTCCCCGATGTTTTCCATCCCCGGCAAAAGTCCCGTCACCATCACCCAAGCGGCCGAGCGCCAGATCGCCCGGCTGATGGCCGCGAAATCCGCCAGCGGGCTGCGCATCGGCCTGAAGAAGGGCGGCTGCGCCGGCATGGAATACACCATGGAACTGGCCGAGACCGCCTCGCCCGGCGACGAGGTCGTCGAACAGGGCGCGGCGCGGGTGCTGATCGCGCCCACCGCGCAGATGTATCTGTTCGGGACCGAGATCGACTATGAAACCGGCATGCTCGAATCAGGCTTCAGGTTCCGCAACCCCAACGTCACCGACGCCTGCGGCTGTGGCGAATCGGTCAGCTTCGCCATCGCCGGCAATACCGCGGGTGCCGCGCCAAAGCTCTAGCGTGCCGGGCGTTAGCGCAGACATCCTTGATCCGTCCCGGCAGCCGGCCTAATCCCCTGACAGCACAACAAGGGAGAGGCTGATGGCCCCGCGCAAACTCGCCGCCGGCAATTGGAAGATGAACGGAACCCTGGCCGCGCTGGCCGAGATCGACGCCATCCTGGCGCAACCGGCGGGCTGCGACGTTCTGATCTGCCCGCCCGCGGTGCTGGTCCAGGCCGTGGCGGCCAAGGGCATCGCCACCGGCGGCCAGGACTGCCATGCGAAAGCCTCGGGCGCCCATACCGGCGACATCGCCGCCCAGCAGCTGAAGGACGTGGGCGCGAGCCACGTCATCCTCGGCCATTCCGAGCGCCGCACCGACCATGCCGAGACCGACGCCCAGGTCGCCGCCAAAGCCGTCGCCGCGCATGAGGCGGGCCTGGTCGCGGTGATCTGCGTCGGCGAGACCGAGGCGCAGCGCGATGCGGGCCAGACGCTGGACGTGATCTCGGCCCAGCTCGCCGGCTCGGTGCCCGATTGCGCCACGGCGGCGAACACGGTGATCGCCTATGAGCCGGTCTGGGCCATCGGCACCGGCCGCACCCCGACGAACGACCAGATCGCCGAGGTCCATGCCCTGATGCGCGACCGCCTGGCCGCGCGCTTCGCCGACGGCGCCGACTTCGCCCTGCTCTATGGCGGCTCGGTCAGGCCGGGCAACGCGGCGGAAATCTTCGCCATCCCGCATGTGAACGGCGCGCTGGTCGGCGGCGCCAGCCTCAAGGCCAGCGACTTCGGCCCCATCGTCGCCGCGCTTTCCGCAGCGTAATCCCCGCGAAAGGAACGCCATTCCACCACCCGGGCCGGGTTTTGGAATGGCATTGCCCCTTTGCGCGTCCCCTGCCCCTTGCCAAGCCCGGCCCGCCGGGCATAGGTCTGCGGCTGACATTCAAGGCACGGGGGCAGATGGCAGAGCCGGCAATCTCATTCCAGGGCGTGACGCGCCGCTATCCGCAAAAGGGCGGCAGCGACGTGGTGGCGCTGCACGACATCTGGCTGGACGTGCCGCAGGGCGCGATCACCGGCATCATCGGCCGCTCGGGCGCCGGCAAGTCGACGCTTTTGCGCATGGTGAACGGGCTCGAGCGGCCGAGTTCCGGCAAGGTGATCGTCAACGACCACGATGTCGGCGCCGCCACCGGCACCGCGCTGCGTCGCGTCCGGCGCGAAGTCGGGATGATCTTCCAGCATTTCAACCTGCTCGCCAGCCGCACCGTGGCGGAAAACATCGCCCTGCCGCTGGAGATCGCCGGGGTCGATGCCGCAAAGATCGCCCCGCGCGCCGCCGAGCTGACCGAGCGCGTCGGCCTGACCGCCCAGGCCAGGCGCTATCCGGCCGAGCTCTCGGGCGGGCAGAAGCAGCGCGTCGGCATCGCCCGGGCGCTCGCCACCGGCCCGCGCGTGCTCCTGTCGGACGAGGCCACCTCGGCCTTGGACCCCGACACCACCCGGCAGGTGCTGGAGCTCTTGCAGGCGATCAACCGCGACCTCGGCCTGACCATCCTGCTCATCACCCATGAAATGGCGGTGGTGCGCGACATCTGCAGCCATGTCGCGGTGATCGAGGCCGGCCGCATCGTCGAGGCGGGCGAGACCTACGACGTGTTCTCGAAGCCCGCCCATGCCACCACGCGCTCCTTCCTGACCGGGGTGACCGGCGTCGCGGTGCCGCAATTCGTCGCCGGCCAGATGCGGGAGGCGCCGCAGGGCACCGACGCGCAGGCGGTGGTGCAGATCACCTTCATCGGCGCCCATGCCACCGACCCGATGCTGGCGCGGCTGACCGCCGAGCGCGGCGTCGGCGTCAACATCCTGGCCGGCGCCATCGAGGAAATCGGCGCCCGCCCCTTCGGCAGCCTGATCGTCGGCCTGCCGGCGGCGCGACTGGCCGAATCGCAGGCCTTCCTCGAGGAACACGGGCTTCTGACCGAGGTGTTGGGCTATGTCGGCTAACCTGATCCCGATCCTGTGGGAAGCCACGCTGCAGACGCTCTACATGGTCGCCATGTCGACGCTGATCGGTACGCTGATCGGCGGGCCGCTGGGCGTGTTCCTGGCCACCTCGCGCCGGGGCGAGCTGCTGTCCGCGCCCTGGTTGAACACCGTCCTCGGCCTCGTGGTGAATGCAGCGCGCTCGACCCCGTTCATCATCCTGGTGGTGGCGATCATCCCCTTCACCCGGCTGATCGCCGGCACCTCGATCGGGACCACGGCGGCCATCGTGCCCTTGACCATCGCGGCCGCCCCCTTCATCGCCCGGCTGATCGAAACCGCGATCCGCGAGGTCGATGCCGGCCTGATCGAGGCCGCCCGCGCCATGGGCGCCACGCCCGGCCAGATCGTGCGCAAGGTGCTGATCCCCGAGGCGATGCCCGGCATCATCTTGGGCCTGACGCTCGCCGTGGTCAGCCTGATCGGCTATTCCGCCATGGTCGGCGCGGTCGGCGGCGAAGGCCTGGGCGATCTCGGCATCCGCTACGGCTACCAGCGCTTCATGCCCGAGGTCATGCTGGCGGTGGTCGTCATCCTGATCGTGCTGGTGCAACTGGTGCAAAGCTGCGGCGAATGGATCGCCTCCCGCTTCGACAAACGCGCCCCGCGCAACCGGGGCCAATAACCGAAAGGACATATGATGCGTAAGATCGCCCTTCTCGCTTCGGCTCTCGCGCTGACGGCCGCCATGGCCGCGGCCGAGGAAATCAAGGTCGGCGTCTCGGTCGGCGAGCATGCCGAGATCATGGAAGAGGTGGCCAAGGTCGCTGCCGCCAAGGGGCTGACCATCGACATCGTCGAATTCACCGATTACGTGGTGCCGAACCAGGCGCTGAACGACGGCGACCTGAGCGCCAACAGCTTCCAGCACCAGCCCTATCTGGACAACCAGATCAAGGACCGCGGCTTCGATCTGGTGACCATCGGCAAGACCATCACCACGCCGATGGGGGTCTATTCCGAAAAGCTGAAATCGCTGGACGCGCTGCCCGAGGGCGCCAAGGTGGCGATCCCGAACGACCCGACCAACGGCGGCCGCGCCCTGCTGATCCTGCAGGCCAAGGGGCTGATCAAGCTGGCCGAGGGCACCGGGCTGACGCCCTCGCCGCTGGATGTTGCCGAGAACCCGAAGAACCTGAAGTTCCTGGAACTCGAGGCCGCGCAGTTGCCGCGCACCCTGGCCGATGCCGACATCGCCGTCATCAACACCAATTACGCGCTGGACGCCGGGCTGAACCCCAACAAGGACGCCATCGCCATGGAACAGGCCGACAGCCCCTATGCCAATGTCATCGTGGTGCGCAAGGCCGACGAGAATGCGGATTGGGCCAAGGAGCTGGTCGAGGCCTATCACGATCCGGCGGTGAAGACCTTCATCGAGGAGAAATACCAGGGCGCCGTCATCCCGGCCTGGTGAGCTTCTTTGTTCTGAAAATACCCCGGGGGACGCCGATCCGACCCCATCGAGGGGTCGGATCGGCGGGGGGCAGAGCCCCCGCTACCGCCTGACAGGAAACGCGCCCGCGCAGGATCGCCGGGCGCGTCTGCCTTATTCCGGCCTCATGCTGCCGGTGCGGCGCAGCCGGTCGTGCCAGCTCAGCGCCTCCTCGATCACATGCGGCGTATGCCCGCCGCGCACCAGCGCCCGCGCGTGGTAATCCGCCAGCGCGTCGCGCCATTCGGGCGCCACACAATGGGCCAGGATCACCCGCGCCCGCTCGCGCGGGGCAAGGCCGCGCAGATCAGCCAGCCCCTGCTCGGTCACCAGGATATCCACGTCATGCTCGGTATGGTCGACATGGCTGACCATCGGCACCACCGAGGAGATCCGCCCGCCCTTGGCCATGGATTTCGTCACGAAGACCGACAGATAGGCATTCCGCGCGAAATCGCCCGAGCCGCCGATGCCGTTCATCATCTGCGTGCCCATGACATGGGTCGAGTTCACGTTGCCGTAGAGATCGAACTCCAGCGCCGTGTTGATGCAGATCAGCCCCAGCCGCCGCACCACCTCGGGATGGTTCGAGATCTCCTGCGGCCGCAGCACCAGCCTGGGCTTGTAGTCCTGGAACCGCGCCATCACCTCGGCATATTTCGGCGCCGACAGCGTGATGGACGAGCCCGAGGCAAAGACCATCTTGCCCGCATCCATCAGGTCGAAGGTCGAATCTTGCAGGACCTCGCTATACATCGTCAGGTCGTGGAACGGGCTGTCGATGAAGCCGTGCAGCACCGCATTGGCAATGGTGCCGATGCCGGCCTGCAAGGGATGCAGATGGCCGGGCATCCGGGAATGCGCCACCTCGTTTTTCAGGAACTCGGTCAGGTGGCCGGCGATGGCACGGGTCTCGGCGTCCGGGTCCAGCACGGTCGAGGACGAGTCGAGCTTGGTCGAGACGACGATGGCCGCGATGCGCTCGGGCGGCACCGGGATGAAGGGATAGCCGACCCGGCTTTCCGGCGCCACGACCGGGATCGGCGTCCGGGTCGGGCGATAGGTCGGGATATAGATGTCGTGCAGCCCCTCCAGCGTCTCGGGCTGGCTCAGGTTGATCTCGACGATCACCTTGTCGGCCAGCAGCGCGAAGCTGGCCGAATTGCCGACCGAGGTGGTGGGCACGATGCCGCCCTGTTCGGTGATCGCCACCGCCTCGATGATGGCGATGTCCACCGGCGGCAGCTGGCAGGTGCGCAGCTGCTCGACCGTCTCGGACAGGTGCTGGTCGATATACATGACCTCGCCCGCGTTGATGGCGCGGCGCAGGGCCGGGTCGGACATGAAGGGGATGCGGCGCGACAGCAGATGCGCCTCGGCCATGGTCTTGTCGAGGTCGTTGCCGAGCGAGGCCCCGGTCATCAGCGTGACCTTCATCGGCTCACGCTTCGCGCGCTCGGCCAGGGCCATCGGCACCGCCTTGGCCTCGCCCGCGCGGGTAAAGCCGGACATGCCCAGCACCATGCCGTCGCGGATCAGGCCGGCGGCCGCCTCGGCGCTGACCACGCGGTCGCGCAAACCGGCGTGGCGGATACGATGCAGATAATCCTGGTTCATAGGCCCCTCCCTGATGCCGCGATGCTTAGGCTCAAACGGCTGCAACGACAAATCAACCCTGCCATGCGCGCAGGGAAAAGGCCGGCCCGGGGGCCGGCCTTCGCAGCAAGATTGCGCAGGCGTTACCGAAACCGATTCAGCGGCGCTTGCCCAGCGACCAGGCCCCGTCGCCCAGCAGCGACAGCGCCAGCATGGTCACGGCCCAGAACACCGGGTATTCCCAGCCGCCGCCCGGGTTGCCGAAGCCGAAGCCGTTCGCCGCATGGCCGAACCAGGCCGCACCCAGCAGCACCGCCGCCAGGACCAGCGCGACATGGCGCGTCGCAATGCCGGCGATCAGCGCCAGGCCGCCGGCGATCTCCAGCACCATGGTCAGATATCCCAGCGCGCCGGGCAGACCCAGCGACTGGAAATAGCCCGCCGTGCCCGCCGGGGTGAAGACCAGGAGCTTGGTCAGCCCGTGGACCAGGAACCAGGCCCCGGCCAGCAGGCGCAGCAGCAGGGCGGCCAGGTCGGCCCGGTTTTCGCTGGCGGCCAGGCCGCCGTGGTGGAGGGTGCTCATCGCGATTGTCCTTGAAACCTGTTCACTGCCGGCAAGATAGCGCTTGGCCATTGTCGCAGAAATGGCCATATTCATGGAAACATTGTCGCCATGACGGGGATTTCATGGACAGGATCGACGGCATCCGCGCCTTCGTCGCCGTGGTGGACGCGGGCTCGTTCACCCGGGCCGGAGAAAGGCTGGGGATCTCGAACAAGCTGGTCAGCAAATATGTCGCGGCACTGGAAGGGCAGCAGGGCGTGACGCTGCTGAACCGCACCACGCGCGCGCTGTCGCTGACGCCTTCGGGCGAGCGTTACCTGATCGCCGCGCGCCGGGTGCTGGCGGCGATGGAAGAGCTCGACGCCCAGGCCAGCGCCGAGGAGGGCATGCTGACCGGCCGGCTGCGCATCACCGCCCCCGTGACCTTCGGCGAAATGTTCGTGACGCAGCTGACCCGCGACTTCACCCGCGCGCATCCGGGCATCAGCATCGACCTGCATCTCAGCGACCGCTACGTCGATCTTGCGGCCGAGGGCTTCGACCTGGCGCTGCGCATCGGGCAATTGCCCGATTCCAGCCTGATCGGCCGCCGCATCGGCCAGACCGAGGCCTGGGCCGTGGCCAGCCCCGCCTATCTGGCCCGCCATTCGCGCCCGACCCATCCCGAGGCGCTGCGCGACCACGTCTGCATCCGCGACAGCAATGCCCAGTCGCCCGGCCGCGCCACCTTCCTGATCGAGGGCAAGGCGGTCAGCGTCGCCCTGCCCGGCCAGATTACCGTGAACAGCGCCCAGGCCGTGCGCCGGCTGGTGCTGGAGGGCGAGGGGCTGGGGCTGATCCCCGGCTTCGTCGTGGCCGAGGACGTCGCCGCCGGCCGGCTGGAACGGCTGCTGCCGGGCTACGGGCGGCCGCAGCTGGACATCCAGGCCCTGTATCTGCCGCAACCCTTCATCGCGCCGCGGCTCTCGGCCTATCTCGACCACCTGCGCGCGGCGCTTACGCCCGTGCTGAAAGCACCGCCCCCGGGTTCATGATGCCCAAGGGATCCAGCGCCTGCTTGATCGCCCGCATCGCCGCCAGCCGGGCCGGGTCGCCCCAGCGTTCCAATTCGCCGACCTTCAGCCGGCCGACGCCATGCTCGGCCGAGAAGGAGCCGCCGCGCGCCACCACCATCTCATGCACCAGCGCCGACAGCGCCTTGCGGCGGTCGTCGTATTCGCCGCGCTGGCGGCCGGGGGACGGGAACAGGTTGTAATGCAGGTTGCCGTCGCCGAGATGGCCGAAGCAGTTGATCCGCACCCCCTCGCCCGCCAAGGCCGCGCCGGCGTCGCGGATGAAGCCGGCGATTTCCGACAGCGGCAGGCTGATGTCATGGCTGGCGATGGCGCCGATGCGGCGGTTCGCCTCGGGGATATGCTCGCGCAGGTGCCAGAAATCCGCCGCCTGCTGCCCCGACTGGGCAATGACGCCGTCGAGCACCAGCCCGCGCTCCATGGCCTCGATCAGCAGCCCTTCCAGCGCCTCGTCCGGCGCCAGCCCGGCGGGCAGGCCGACCTCGACCAGCACCGACCAAGGGACGCCCGGCAGCGGCTGGCGGATCTCGGGCAGCACCTCGGCCAGGAAGGCGAGCCCCTGCCCGCCGATCAGCTCGAAAGCGGTGACGCCGCCAGCCATGCGGCCCTCGGCCAAGGACAGAAGCGTCAGCGCCGCCTCGGGGCCCGGCACCTGCAGCATGGCAAGGCCCAGGTTCGGCGGCGGCACCACCAGCTTCAGGCTGGCGGCGGTGACGATGCCCAGGGTGCCCTCGGCCCCGATCAGGAGGTCGCGGATGTCGTAGCCGGTGTTGTCCTTGCGCAGCCGCTTCAGGTCGTGGACGATGGACCCGTCGGGCAGCACGGCCTCGACCCCCAGGCACAGCGCCCGCGCGGTGCCATAGCGCAGCGCGGTGACGCCGCCGGCATTGGTCGCAAGGCACCCCCCGATCGCCGCCGTGCCCTGGCTGGCCAGCGACAGCGGGAACAGCCGACCCGCGCCCGCCGCCGCATCGCGCACGGCTTGCAGCGTCATGCCGGCCTCGGCGACCAGCACGTTCTCTTCGGGCCAGATGCCGCGCAGCGCGGTCATGCGTTCCAGCGACAGGATCAGCGGCGCCGGCCCCTCGGGCATGACCTGACCCGAGACCAGCCCGGTGCCGCCGCCGCGCGGCACGATGCCGACCCGCGCCGCGGCGCAGGCGCGGACCACGGCCGCGACCTCATCGGTGTTGCGCGGCGCGGCGACCAGCCCGGCCCGGCCGAAATAGCGGCCGCGCGGTTCCTCCAGATAGGCGGGCGCGACCGGGCGCAGCACGCCATCGGGCAGGCGCGCGGCCAGGGCGTCGTCGGCGGGATTGAGCATCAGCGCACCTCGGTCTTGCCACGCCGGTCGTGGCGCAGGTTGGAATAGAGCACATGGTTGCGCCAGCGGCCGTTGATCTGCAGATAGCTTTGCGCCACGCCCTCGTATTTGAAGCCGGCGCGTTCCAGAACCCCGCGCGAGGGCGTGTTCTCGGGCAGGCAGGCGGCTTCGATCCGGCTGAGGTCCATCTGCGAGAACGCATGGTTGACCAGCGCGCCGATGGCCTCGCGCATGTAGCCCTGGCGGGCAAAGGACTGGCCGATCCAATAGCCGATGGTGGCCGATTGCGCCGGGCCACGGCGAATGTTGTCCAGCGTGATCGCACCCAGCAGCGTGCCGTCGCGGCGGATCAGGAACAGCGGCAGCGCGGTGCCGTTGCGGCTGGCGCGCAGCGCCCAATAGACCCGGTTGGTGAAGCTGCGCTTCGACAGGTGGTCGGCGGCCCAGACCGGCTCCCACGGCGTCAGGAAGGCGCGGCTTTCCACGCGCAGCGCCACCCAGGGGCCGAAATCCTGATGCGCGGGCAGGCGCAGCAGCATCCGCTCGGTCTCGAGACTGGGCGGACGCCTTCGGCCGAACATCAGGCGGCAAGCCTCGCGGCCAGTTCCTCGCGCGTGGGCGCCGCCTTGACCGGGCCGTAAAGCGCCAGCGCCGGGCGGGCATTGCCCAGCAGTTGCCGGGCATGGTCGCGGATCTGCGCCACGGTCACGGCGTCGATGCGCTCGGCCACCTCGGCGGCATCGGGCACCCGGCCCCAGATCGCCAGCGAGCGCGCCATGCGCTCGGCCTGGCCGGTCGGGCTTTCCAGCCCCATCAGCAGCCCGGCCTTCATCTGCGCCCGGGCGCGGGCGATCTCGGCCTCGGTCATGTCATCGGCCGAACGTTTCAGCTCGTCCACGGTCAGCATGGCCAGATCCGCCACCTGGTCGCCCGAAGTGCCGGCATAGATCGTCACCATGCCGGTGTCGTCGTGGAAACCGGACTGCGCGAAGATCGAATAGCACAGGCCCTTTTCCTCGCGGATCTTCTGGAACAGGCGCGAGGACATGCCGCCCCCCAGGGCCGAGGTCCAGATCTGCGCGGCGTAGAAATCGGCGTCCTGATAGCCCGGCCCCTCGAAACCCAGGGCGAAATGCGCCTGCTCCAGCTTCTTGACGCGCCGCGCCTCGGCGCCCTGCCAGCGGGCGGGCTCGCGCGTGGTCAGCTTGCGGGCGGCCAGACCGCCGAAGATCGCCTCGACCTGGCGCAGGATGCGGTCGTGGTCCACCGCGCCGGCGGCGGCGACGATCATGCGTTCCGGCCCGTAATGCTCGCCGATGAAGCGCGAGAGGTCGTCGCGGGTGAAATGGCTGACCCGCTCGGCCGGGCCCAGGATGGTGCGGCCCATGGGCTGGTCGGGATAGGCGGCCTCTTGCAGCCAGTCGAAGATCACGTCGTCGGGCGTGTCCAGCGACTGGCCGATCTCTTGCAGGATCACGCCGCGCTCGACCTCGATCTCGCGCGGCTCGAAGACCGGGTTCAGCACGATGTCGGAAATCACGTCCAGCGCCAGCGACACGTCGCCCGCCAGCACCCGCACGTAATAGCTGGTCACGTCGCGCGAGGTATAGGCGTTGATATAGCCGCCGACATTCTCGATGGTCTCGACGATCTCCAGGGCCGAGCGCGTGGCCGTGCCCTTGAAGGCCATGTGCTCCAGGAAATGCGCGATGCCGTTCTGTTCGGCGCGTTCGTCGCGGCAACCCGCGTTGACCCAGATGCCGATGGCGGCGGAATGCAGGCCGGGCATGTCGCGGGTGACGACGCGCAGGCCATTCGGCAAGGTGCTGATGCGGGGTTCGGTCAAGCTGCTCTCCGTTCAAGGATCAGCGATTTAAGCCTATCCGCGTCGTTTTCAATACGGGTGATGCGTTCGGCGCGCTCGAACAGGTCGGCCATCTGCGGCGGCAGGCCCGGGCGGAAGCCGATGGCCTGTTCCACCGCATCGGGGAACTTCGCCGGATGCGCGGTGGCCAGCGTCACCATGGGCACGCCGGGGCGCAGGTTCTCGCGGGCGATTTTCACGCCGACGGCGGTATGCGGGCAGATCACCTCGCCGGTCTCGGCGCGGATGGTGGCGATCATGGCCAGCGTTTCCGCTTCGGACACGCGGCCCGAGCCATAGGTCTCGCGCAGCGATTGCAGCGCGCCCTGGCTGATGGCGAAGCCGCCGGATTTCAGCTCGTCCATCAGCTGCGAGATGGCGGCGCCGTCGCGGCCGTAGGCCAGCCACAGCGCGCGTTCGAAGTTCGAGCTGACCTGGATATCCATCGACGGGCTGATCGAGGGCTGCGCCTCGCCGACCCGGTATTCGCCGGTCGAAAGCGCCCGGTGCAGGATGTCGTTCTGGTTCACGGCCGCGACCAGCCGGCCGATGGGCAGGCCCATCTCCTTGGCGATGGAGCCGGCGAAGATGTCGCCGAAATTTCCGGTCGGCACGGTGAAGTCCACCTCGCGCCCCGGGGCGCCCAGGCTGACGGCGGCGGTGAAGTAATAGACGATCTGCGCCAGCACCCGCGCCCAGTTGATCGAATTGACGCCCGCCAGCCCCACCGCGTCGCGGAAGCCGTGGTCGTTGAACAGGTCCTTCAGCCGTGCCTGGCAATCGTCGAATGTGCCGTCGACGGCCAGCGCATGCACATTGGCTTCCGAGGGTGTGGACATCTGCCGGCGCTGCACCTCGCTGACGCGGCCATGCGGATACATGATGAACACGTCGACATTGGGCAGGCCCCTGAAGGCCTCGATCGCGGCCGAGCCAGTGTCGCCCGAGGTCGCGCCCAGGATCGTCACCCGGTTGCCTGACCGCGCCAGCGCCAGTTGGAACAGCTGGCCGATCAGCTGCATGGCGAAATCCTTGAAGGCGATGGTCGGCCCGTGGAACAGTTCCAGCAGGTGATGCCCCGGCGCCAACTGCACCAGCGGCGCGCGGGCGACGTGGTCGAAGCCGGCATAGGCCCGCGCGATGGCGCCCTTCAGTTCATCCTGCGAAAAGCTGTCGCCGACGAAGGGGGTAACGATGCGCAGCGCGACGTCCTCATAGGGCAGCCCTTCCAGCGCGGCGATCTCGTCGGCCGAGAACATCGGCATGGCCTCGGGCAGATACAGCCCGCCGTCGCGCGCGAGGCCGGTCATCATCGCCTGTTCGAAGTCCAAGACCGGAGCCCGCCCCCGGGTAGATACGTAACGCATCGCGTCCCCCTAGAATTTCCGCTGCCTGATACGCCAGATCAGGGCGACTGTCATCCCTGCCCAGACCGCGGCGAACATGAACCATTGCACGGCATAGCCCAGGTGGTTGTTCGGGATGCCCTCGACCGCGACCGGGATCGGCGCGACACCCTGCGCGTCGCCCCGCACCTCGGCCGCGACGACCAGCACCGGCGCGGTCCCGAGCTGCGCCGCCATGGCGGGCACGTCGCGGGCGAACCAGATGTTCTCGGACAGGTTCGGGGCGGGCGTGGCGCTGCCGTGTTCCTCGGGCCAATGCAGGTTGCCGGCGACCTCCAGCCGCACCGGCGGGCGCGGGTCGCGCTTGTGGTCCTGGTCGATGAAGCCGCGGTCCAGCAGGATGCGGCGCCCGTCATCCAGCACGAAGCCCGAGACGACCTGGTAGCCGCCGCCGGATTCGCGGGTGCCGGACAGCACGTCGATCTCTTCCCCCGTGGTCCGGCCCGAGACCAGCACCGGCATGTATTTCATCGTGGGATCGACAGCGGCGGGCAAGGGCACGGGCTGGCCGTGGATGCCGCTTTCGATGCGGGCGATCATGCCCTCTTTCCACTCCAGCCGCTTGAGCTGCCACAGGCCCAGCGAGATCAGGATGGCGCAGCCGAGCACACCGACGATCAGCGGAAAGACATAGCGGCGCATCGGGGTCTCCAACGAAAGACGGCGCGGGACCGGGCCCCGCGCCGCCAGATTGCCGCCGGGCTCAGCGGCCCCAGATATAGATCACGACGAAGAGGAACAGCCAGACCACGTCGACGAAGTGCCAATACCAGGCCGCGGCCTCGAAGCCGACATGCTGCTGCTGCGTCATCTGACCGCGGATCAGCCGGATCAGGCAGACGAACAGGAAGATGGTGCCGATGATGACATGGGCGCCGTGGAAGCCGGTGGCCATGAAGAAGGTGCCGGCATAGACCGTGTCGGCCATGCCGAAGGCGGCGTGGCTGTATTCATAGGCCTGCAGCCCGGTGAAGCACAGGCCCAGGATGACGGCGACGATCAGCCCGTTGATGGTGGTCTTGCGGTCGCCCTCATGCACGAAGGCATGGTGCGCCCAGGTTACGGCGACGCCCGACAGAAGCAGGATCAGCGTGTTGATCAGCGGCAGGTGCCAGGGATCGAAGGTCACGATGCCTTCCGGCGGCCAGACGCCGTCCTTGATCGGGCTGTCCGGCCCCATCGGGTAGAGCGCGTTCTTGATGAAGGCCCAGAACCAGGCGACGAAGAACATCACCTCGGACATGATGAACAGGATGAAGCCGTATTGCAGGCCGATGCGCACGACCGGGGTATGTTCGCCCGACTCGCCTTCCTTCACCACGTCGGCCCACCAGCCGAACATGACATAGAGCACGGCCACGAAGCCGATCAGGAACATCCAGGGCCCCGCGACCGGGGCACCGAAGACAGTGATGCCCTTCATCCAGGCCACCGCGCCGGTCAGCATGACGAAGGCGGCGATCGCGCCGAGGAACGGCCAGATCGAGGGTGGCAGGATCTGATAGTCGTGGTTCTTTACATGGGCCATGGCTGCGTTCCCGGCTGTTGCTGCTGGTTCTTGTTGCTCAGTTTACGGTCGGTCGGTTTCCGGCGTCCAGCGCCGCCTGCTGGGGCGCCGGCGGCTCGGTCCGGTGGAAGGTATAAGACAGGGTGATGTCGCGGATGCGTCCGGCGTCGCGGTCGGTGACGATCTCGGGATCGACATAGAAGCTGACCGGCATCTCGACCCGCTCACCGGGTTGCAGGGTCTGCTCGGTAAAGCAGAAACACTCGATCTTGTTGAAGAAATAGCCGGCGGCATCGGGGGCGACGTTATAGCTCGCCGTGCCGGTGATCGGCTGGTCGGTGGTGTTGACCGCCTCGTAGAAGGCGATGGCGTTCTCGCCGATGCGCAGCTCCATCTCGCGCTGCAGCGGGCGGAAGGTCCAGCCCATGTTCGGATCGACGTTGGAATCGAAGCGCACGCGGACCTTTTCGTCCAGCACGGTGTCCGAGGTCGCGGTCGCGACATTGGTGGTGCCGGCAAAGCCGGTGACGCGGCAGAACCAGGAATAGAACGGCACCGCCGCCCAGCTGAGCGCGCCCATGACCAGGACCACGGAAACCAGCTTCAGCACGGTGCGCCCGTTCGAGCGTTGCTCGGTCATGGCTCTGCCCCCTGCTCGGCGCCGGGCGTTCCGGGCGCCGCGACCGGGGCCGGATTGGCTGCCGGCGGGTTCGGGTCCTTCGGCAGCATCGAGGCCTGCGGCCGGTGGTCATAGCCCTGCATCATGTCGCCCTGGGTGATCTTGACCACCGACAGGCCGAAGACCAGCGCCACGAAGGCCGCCAGCACCACCGCGAGGCCGATGTTGCGCGAACGCCGGCGCTTGTGCAGCTCATGTTCGACATGCAGCGCCATCACCATCCTCCGATCCCGTGCTGGACCAGCAGCGCCAGGAAATGCAGGAACAGGTAATAGAGCGACAGCCGGAAATAGCGCTTCTCGACGCGGTAGCCGTCGGCTTGGGCCTGGTCCTCGTCCCGGCGCAGGATCTGCCAGCCGCCGGCGATGAAGAGCCCGTTCAGCACCGCCGAAACCGCGAGATACAGCGGCCCGCCGACCGAGGTGAAGCCCAGCCACAGCGCGAAGGGCGCCAGCACCAGCGTATAGATGAAGATGTGCCGGCGCGTGACCTTGCGGCCATGCGTCACGGTCAGCATCGGCACGCCGGCCTTGGAATAGTCGTCCTTCATGAACAGCGCCAGCGCCCAGAAATGCGGCGGCGTCCAGAAGAAGATCAGCGCGAACATCAAGAGCGATTCGATGCCGATGCCGCCGGTGGCGCAGGCCCAGCCGATCATCGGCGGGAAGGCCCCGGCCGCGCCGCCGATGACGATGTTCTGCGGCGTCGAGCGCTTCAGCCAGATCGTGTAGACCACGGCATAGAAGAAGATGGTGAAGGCCAGGAAGCCCGCCGCGAACCAGTTCGCCGCCAGGCCCAGCATCATCACCGACAGGCCGGACAGCGCGATGCCCAAGCCCAGCGCCTCGCCCGAGGCGATGCGCCCCGAAGGCACCGGCCGGCCGGCCGTGCGCTTCATCACCGCGTCGATGTCGGCGTCGTACCACATGTTCAGCGCGCCCGAGGCCCCGCCGCCCAGCGCGATGAACAGCACCGCGCAGAAGGCCACGAAGGGGTTCACCGGCAGCGGCGCGATCCACAGGCCGACGAAGGCGGTGAACACCACCAGCGACATGACCCGCGGCTTCAGCAGCGCGACGTAATCGCCGAAGCCCGCCTCGACGGGCCCCTCATATGCGTTGATGTCGGTCACGACCCTTACTCGGCCGAGGCCAGCTTGACCGGGCTGGCGGGCAGGTAATCCGAGGCGTCGGCGGCGAATTCCTCCTTCGCGCCGGCCAGCCAGGCGTCGTATTTCTCTTGGCTGACGGCCTTGACCACGATGGGCATATAGGCGTGGTTGATGCCGCAAAGCTCCGAGCACTGGCCGAAATAGACGCCTTCCTTGTCGACCTCGAACCACAGCTGCGCGATGCGGCCCGGCACGGCGTCCTGTTTCACGGCAAAGGCCGGCACGGTCCAGCTGTGGATCACGTCGGTCGCGGTGACCTGCACCAGCACCTTCTTGCCGACCGGCACCACCACCGGGTTGTCGGTGGCCAGCAGGTATTCGTCCTCGCTGTAGCCGGCGTCGGCCAGGGCGTCCTTCTCCAGCAGCAGCGCGTCGAAGGCGATGGCGTCGTTCGGATATTCATAGGACCAGTACCACTGGTGGCCGATGGCCTTGATGACCAGGTCCGGATCGTTCGGCATTTCCTGGCTGCGGAACAGCGCCGGCAGCGAGAAGGCGCCGATGGAAACCAGGATCAGCACCGGCACCAGCGTCCAGACCACCTCGACCGGAGTGTTATGGGTAAAGCGCGCCGGGACGGGGTTCACGCGGCGGTTGAAGCGGACGATGCAGATCAGCAGCAGCAGGCAGACGAAGATCGTCACCGCCGTGATGATGTAGAGCACGAAATGATCCAGCCACTGCTGGTCATGCGCCAGCGGGCTCGACGCGGGCTGGAAGCCCATGCCGCCATTGTGCGGCTTGCCGATCACGGGCAGGTCGCCCAGCACGTCCTGCGCCAGCGCCGGCACGGCCGTCAGCCCAGCAAAACCAAGACCCGTAGCCGCCATTACCCCGCGGCGCATCGTCGCAATTGCCATCTTCCCATCCCGTTGCCTATCATGCCGCCGGCAGGGCCCTGTCTCCTCGGGCTGCCGGCATTCGGTCCTGAACCAGAACCATATCTTACCCCTACGGGCAAGCCATAGCTATCGACTTACGACCAAAAAACCCCTAGTCGAGGCTTCCAGGTCAGGAGCGATGACATGCCGGACGCAGCCTTTTCCCCGTTTCAAACCCATCTCGACCAGGATCGCGCGCTGCGTGTTCTGCAATCGGCGCTTGCAGGGGCGGATGATGGCGAGCTGTATCTGGAGCGCGCCCGCTCGGAGGCGCTGGTCTTCGACGACGGCCGGCTGCGCACGGCAAGCTATGACGCCGAGCAGGGCTTCGGCCTGCGCGCAGTGCGCGGCGACGTGACCGGCTATGCCCATTCCACCGAGATCGGCGAAACAGCCTTGCGCAAGGCGGCGGAAACCGTGCGGCTGGCCGTCGGCGACGGCGGCGGCACGCTGGCCCTGCCGCCCGAGGCCGAGATCCGCCCGCTTTATGCCGCGATCGACCCGGCGGAATCGGTGCCCTTCGCCGCCCGCGTCGCGCTCTTGCGGGAAATCGACGCCTTCGCCCGCGACCTCGATCCGCGCGTGGTGCAGGTCTCGGCCAGCATCTCGACCTCGGTGCAGGAGGTGGCGATCCTGCGCCCCGAAGGCGGGCTTTCGACCGACATCCGGCCGATGGCGCGCATCAACGTCTCGGTCATCGTGGAATCGAACAGCCGCCGCGAATCGGGCAATGCCGGCGGTGGCGGCCGCGTGGCGCTGGACGGGCTGATCGCCCCCGAGCACTGGCAGGCCCAGGTGCGCGAGGCGCTGCGCATCGCCCTGGTCAACCTGCGCTCGGTCCCCGCCCCTGCCGGCGTCATGGACGTGGTGCTGGGCCCGGGCTGGCCGGGGATCTTGCTGCATGAGGCGGTGGGCCACGGGCTGGAAGGCGACTTCAACCGCAAGGGCCATTCCGCCTTTGCTGGCCTGCTGGGCAGCCGCGTGGCGGCGCCCGGCGTGACCGTGGTCGATGACGGCACCATCCCGGACCGGCGCGGCTCGATCTCGGTCGATGACGAGGGCACGGCGCCGGCCCGCAACGTGCTGATCGAGGACGGCGTGCTGGTCGGCTATATGCAGGACCGCCAGAACGCCCGGCTCATGGGGGTCGCGCCGACCGGAAACGGCCGCCGGCAAAGCTATGCCCATGCGCCGATGCCGCGCATGACCAATACCTTCATGCTGGCGGGGTCCGAGGATCCGGCCGCGATCCTCGCCGGCCTGGAAGACGGCATCTATGCCGTGGGTTTCGGCGGCGGCCAGGTCGACATCACCAACGGCAAGTTCGTGTTTTCCTGCACCGAGGCCTATCGCGTGAAGAACGGCCAGGTCGGCGACCCGATCCGCGGCGCGACGCTGATCGGCGACGGCGCGACCGCGCTGCAACAGATCCGCGCCATCGGCAACGACCTGTCGCTGGACCCGGGAATCGGCAATTGCGGCAAGCAGGGACAATGGGTTCCGGTCGGCGTCGGCCTGCCCACCTTGCGCATCGGCGGGCTGACCATCGGCGGCTCGGCGGCCTGATTTCCCGCAAAATCCAAGGGGTTGGCGGAATCTTTTCGCGGCTAACGCATTCTTAACCATTGCCATGGCATGACTCGTCCTGCGGATGAGGCAAAGGCAATGATGATGGCAAGACCGCTTCCTTTCGAACCCCACCACACCTCACTCACACCGATGGGGGACGGAATCGCCTGCCTGCGGCTCATCCGCTCGCGCCGGGTCGGACCGGCGACATTCCACCGGCTGCTTGCCGAACATGGCAGCGCCGAGGCGGCGCTGGCCGCCCTGCCCGGGATCGCCCGCGCCGCCGGGATCGAGGATTACGCCCCCTGCCCGCTGGCCGTGGTCCATGCCGAGCTCGAGGCCGGCCGGCGCGCCGGCGCCCGGCTGCTGACCTGGGACGACCCCGCCTATCCGGCCCTGCTGCGCGAGGTGGCCGAGGCGCCGGCGGCGCTGTGGCTGCGCGGCGATCTTGCGGTGCTGGACCGGCTGCCGGTGGCGGTGATCGGCGCGCGCAACGCCTCGTCGCTGGGGCTGCGCATGGCGCGCGGCATGGCGCTGGGCCTGTCGCAGGCCGGCGCTGCGGTGGTCGCGGGCCTGGCGCGCGGCATCGACACCGTCGCGCATGAGGCATCTCTGCATGGCGGCACCATCGCCGTGATGGCCGGCGGCATCGACATGATCTATCCGGCGGAGAACGCCGCCCTGGCCGAATCGATCTGCGATACCGGCCTGTTGATGACCGAGCAGCCCCCGGGGGTCGAGCCGGTGGCGCGGCATTTCCCGGCCCGCAACCGCATCATCTCGGGCCTGTCGCGCGCCGTGGTGGTGGTCGAGGCGGCGCATCGCTCGGGCAGCCTGATCACCGCGCGCTGCGCGCTGGACCAGGGGCGCGAGGTGATGGCGGTGCCCGGCCACCCGATGGATGCCCGCGCCAGCGGCTGCAACAGCCTGATCCGCGACGGCGCGACGCTGGTGCGCAATTCGGCCGATGTGCTGGCGGCCCTGCAATCGAACGGCGCCCCGGTCGAGACGGCCGCGCCGGCCCAGCTGCCGCAACCGGCGGCCCCGGTGGCCGAGCCCGCCCGCCCCGGCATGGCTCGGACCCTGCAACCCGCCGCCGTGGCCCGCCGCCTGGCCGAAATGGGCCACGGGCTGCGCCGCCGGTCCGGCCCCGAAACCCGCCAGGCGCAGGGCGGCCCGGTCAATCTCGAGGCGCGGATCCTGGCCAAGCTTGGCCCGAGCCCGACCGAGCAAAACCTGCTGATCCGCGACCTGGGCGTGCCGGCGGCGGTCATCGCCCCGGCGATCCTGGCGCTGGAACTGGCCGGGCGCGTGCAGCGCATGTCCGGCGGCCGGCTGGCCCTGCTGGGTTAGATCCCGCCGGCGTCCGGACGGCGGCAATCCGCCGGCCGATGCGCATCGCCTGCGATCACGTGCTTGTGGGGGAACCTCGGCATTTCGCCGGGGTTTTTCCGATCATCACGCGACATTCGGAAGGGACCGACATGCGCCGCATCTTCAAGACCACAACCGCGCTTGTGGCTTGCCTGTCCATCATCACCCCGCAGCTTGCCCTGGCCCAGGACCAGCAGGCGCAGGACGGCGAGCAACTGATCCTGCCCAAGCAGAAACAAAAGCAGGCCGAGGAAGGCCAGGCGCAAAAGCCCGAACAGCAGCAGGAAGACCAGCAGCCCCAGGAAAAGCCCCGCGCCGAGCGGCAGGCCAAGGAGCAGCCGCAGCAGCACGAACCCGTCCAGGCCGAGCAGCAGCAGGAGCCGCGCCGGCAGGTCCAGCCCCGGCAGGAAGAGCCGCAGCCCGAAAAGCCCGCCGCAGACCAGGCTGCCCAGCAGCCCAAGCGGCAGGAGCAGCAGGCCGCCGAACCGGCCCGGGCGCCTGAGGAGAAGCCCGCCGTGACTCAGGCGCAGGAACCCGCTCCGAAACCGCCGGTGGTCGAAGCCGAGACGCCCCGGGCCAAGCCGGCCGATGCCGACCAGGCCGCCGGCCGCGCCGAGCAATTGCGCGAGGACGCCCAGAAGCAACCCGCGACCAAGCCCGACAACGCCAAGTCCGTGACCACCGCCGACCCCGCCCCCGACCGCAAACCGGACGAGCCGCAACGCGACCAGCCCTCGGTCCAGGCCCGGCAACCGGCGGCCGAATCCAAGGACATGCCTGACGCGGAGGCGTTGAAAAAGCGGTTGGAGGCGCGCGACCAGGATCAGCCCGCTCCCGGCCAGCCCCAGCCCGGCGAGGCCGCGCAAAAGCCCGAACCGCGCCGCCAGCAGGCCGGCGACGAGCAGCAGCGCCGCCAGGACGGTCAGCAGCAGACCGGCGAGGATCAGCAGCGCCAGGAGCAGGCCAGCGACCAGCAGCAGCGCCGGCAGGACGACCCGCAGCAGGCCGGCCAGGACACGCCCACTGCTCCCGGTGCGGCCGAACTCGCCCGGCGCCTGCAAGAGCAGCAGCAGGATCGCCAGGCAAGCGGCCAGCAACAGGGCCAGCAAGGCCAACCCGGCCAGCCGCAACCTGGCGAGGTCCAGGCGCCCGAGGCCCGGGTGACCCCGAACGAGGTCGCCAAGCGCGCCGCCGAGAATCCGCCGCCGGTGGCCGCCGCGGCGCTCGCCGCCACCGGGGCGCAGGAGCAGCAGCAGCAGGGTCAGGTGGACGAGGTGCAGATCACCAAGGACAACGCCCGCCGCTCGGACCAGGATTTCGAGAACGCGATCATCCAGGGCCTGAACGGCGACCAGCAGCGCGAGGACCAGCGCAGCGAGGCCCGGCGCGACGACGATGACGACGACGACAACCTCAAGGACATCGGCAAGCTGCTGCTGGCCGGCGCCGCCGGCTTTGCGGTCGGCAAGATGCTGTCGAACGACCGCCAGGTGGCGCTGAACACCGGCGATCGCGTCGTCGTGACCCTGCCCGACGGCAGCCAGCAGGTGATCAAGGACGACAATGCGCTGCTCTACCAGCCCGGCTCGAACGTGCGGACCGAGACCTTCGACGACGGCTCGACCCGGACCACGGTCGTGCGCGAGGACGGCAGCCGCGTCGTCACCATTCGCGATGCGAATATGAACATCCTGCGCCGCACGCTGGTGCGCGCCGACGGCAGCGAGACCCGGCTGATCGACGACACCGCGGCGGAACCGGTGCGGATCTCGACCCTACCGGCGCCGCCGCCGGTCGAGATCAGCCGCGGCCCGCTGGACGAGGCCGCGCTGCGCGAGGCCCTGCGCCGCGAGGCCAATGTCGACCGCCGCTTCACCCTGGGCCAGATCCGCGACATCCCCGAGGTGCGCGCGCTGGTCGCCCCCGTGAACGTGCCCGAGATCACCTTCGAGACCGGCTCCTCGGCCATCACGCCCGACCAGGCGCAGCAGCTGGCTACCCTGGGCAAGGTGATCCGCGACAGCGTCGACCAGAACCCGGCCGAGATCTACATGATCGAAGGCTATACCGACGCCGTCGGCTCGGACGCCGCCAACCTGGCCCTGTCGGACCGGCGCGCGGAATCGGTGGCGCTGGCGCTGACGGAATATTTCCAGGTGCCGCCCGAGAACATGGTGGTCCAGGGCTATGGCGAGCAGTTCCTGCTGGTGCCCAGCGAAGGCGCCGAGCGCGACAACCGCCGCGTGGCCGTGCGCCGGATCACCGATCTGATGGAGCAGAACTGAGGCTTACGGTCAAAGCAAGGCTGAACAGGCGCGGGAAACCGCGCCTGTTTTCTTTGGTTGCCAAGGCCATGGGTCGACGGCCTCGGTGAACAGCGCAGGACGCAACCGCCCCCGTCTTTCAGCCGGGGCTGCTGTGGCGTCGGGCGCAGGTTAGTCGATCAGGTCCAGCCGGCGCTCGATGCGCTGGGCGAGTCAGGCAGGCTGTCGTCATAGCGCCCCAGCATGGCCCGATATGGGCGTCGTGCTCCCGCGTCATGGCCGCGAGATCGTCCAGCCGAGTGCTCATGTGCGTGAGTTCCCGCGCATGGCCTTCATCTGCTCCGGCAAGAGCGCGTTGGGCAGGTTGCCGAGCCTCACAGCGTCCCCACCAGCCGCCACACTAGCACGGTCAGGGCCAGATGCCGGCCCTAGGCTTCGAGCTTCCTGCTCGGCCTCTGCGTTGAGCTTGCGGGACAGCTATTCCACGACTTCGATGGCCACGGAGCCGAGGCCGGGCTGGCTGCTGGCGAGCTGTCGCAGTCGGCGTTTCGGCTTGGACGGCACGCGCCGCGGTCTCCGGCGTCGGGCCAGGCTCATCTGCGGGCCTCAGGTCAGCTTGGAGCCAAGGCTTGCATTGGACCCTGATCCCGCAGATGTGCGCCGCTGGCGAAACGGGGCTGGAAAGGCTGTGCCGCACCGCGGCACAGGACAGGTCCGCGTTTTCACGCCGGCAATATCCGGGGACCGGCGCGGCAACCGATCACGCCGCCCCCGGGTTCTATCCCTCGGCCAGGGCCGCGCGCAGCGAGGACAGATGCGCCGCCGGTGGCTGCGTCGGGCGATACTCCAACCCGACCGCCGGGCAGCCGGCATCGCGGAACCGGCGCAGGATCTCGGGCGCCGGCTCGGCCCGGGCGGGGACCGAGGCGGCCTGGACATGGCCGATCAGCGGCCGGTGGCGCAGCAGCGCCTCGGCCGCAGCGGGGGCGCCAAGCTCGGTCGCGACGTGGAACCAGTCGAACATCACCCGCAGGCGCGGGCCGATCGCCTCGGCCAGTTCCAGCGCATCCGCCAGCCGTGACAGGTGATAGCCCGGCATCGCCTGCGGGCAGATCGGCTCGACTAGGATCAGCCGGTCGGTGGCGTCGATGGCCCGGCGCAGGTTGGCGCGATAGGTCGCGGCATCGGTCGCGCCCTTGCCCGCCAGCACATGGATCGCCGGCGCGCCGACGCATGCGGCGGCGGCATGGGCGGCGGCGAGGTCGGCCATGAAGCCGGCCTCTTGCCCCGGCAGGGCGGCGCGGCCGGCCGTCTCGCCCATATGCGCGTTGATCCCGCCCATGCGCAGCCCCAGCCGGGCCAGCTGCGCGGCGATGGCGGGCGCATCCTCGCGCTGCAATTCGTCGTGGAACTCGACCCCGTCGAAGCCGGCGGCGGCGGCAGCTTCGATGCGCTGCGCAAAGGGCAGGTCGGTGAACAGAAAGCCGGTATTGGCGAAGAGCGCCATGCCTCCGCCGCTCCGGTCAGGCACGTCTGCGGACATCTCGCGCTCCTCGGGAAACCTGCCGCGGGCTTACAGGCGCCGCAGCGGGCCGGCAAGGTCAGGCCGCGGCGCTCACGCGGACGAAGGCCGCGGCCTCGCGCACGATGGGGTCGGCCTCGGCGCCCTGGTTGATCAGCGCGACGAAATCCTGGCGCAGCTGCGGCGACCAGTTGTCGTTGATATGGGCGGCGACCGCCTCGGCCGGCGGGCGGCCAGGCTGGCTGCGGAAGAAATCCGCCATCTGCTTGGCCATGTGGATCAGCTTCATCGTGTCGTAATGCAAGGCTCAGGCTCCGGCAATGCGGTCGGGGTGGGTATAAAGGTCGAAGCTCGCGCCGCGGGCGCGGGCGATCAGGGTGATGCCGGCGCGTGCGGCCCAGTCGAGCGCCAGCCCGGTCGGTGCCGAGGCGCCGATCAGCACCGGGGCGCCCAGCCGCGCGGCCTTTTGCACCAGGTCGACCGACAGGCGCGAGGACATGACGATGGCGCCTTGGCCGGCATCGATTCCGGCCCGCGCCAGCGCGCCGGCCAGCTTGTCCAACGCATTGTGCCGGCCGACATCCTCGCGCACCAGGGCGGTGCAGCCGTTCCAGAAGGCGGCGCCATGGATCGCCGGCGTGTCGCGGCGCAGGACCTGCCCCGCATCCAGCGCCGCCATGGCGCGGGCCACGTCCTGCGGCGGCATGCGCCAGGCCGAGGCGACCGGCACCACCTTCGGCAACGCCGCGGCAATGCTGTCGACGCCGCACAGCCCGCAGCCGACCGGCCCGACCATGCTGCGCCGGCGCTCGGCCAGGCCCGCCGCCAGGCCGGGGCGCAGCCACAGCCGCGCCTCGCGGGCGGGGAAGCCACCGGATTCGACCTCGGCCTCTTCGAAATCCTGCACATCGGCGGGACTTGCGATCAGCCCCTCGGTCAGCGCGAAGCCCAGGGCAAAGTCGCGCAAATCGCGCGGCGTCGCCATCAGCACCGCCTGGCTCATGCCGTCGATGACCAGGGCCACCGGCACCTCTTGCGGCGCGGGCGGCGGGGCGGCGTGGCGCCAGCCCGTGCCGTCCCAGCGCATGACGCCCGTCACGTCGCGCATGTCACTCGGCTGCGGTGGGCAGGATGCGGCGCGACAGTTCGGAATGGGCCTGATACTCCTCTTGCCAATCCGACGGGCCGTTCGAGGGGCTGACCTGCACCGCCGTCACCTTGAACTCGGGGCAGTTGGTGGCCCAGTCGGAATTGTCCGTGGTGACCACGTTCGCCTGGGTCGTCGGGTGGTGGAAGGTGGTATAGACCACCCCCGGCGCCACCCGATCGGTGATATGCGCGCGCAGCGTCGTGTCGCCCGAGCGCGAGGCCACCCGCACCCAGTCGCCTTCGCGCACGCCGCGGTTCTCGGCGTCCGAGGGGTGGATCTCGAGGATATCCTCGGGGTGCCAGGCGACGTTGTCGGTGCGGCGGGTCTGGGCGCCGACGTTGTATTGCGACAGGATCCGCCCGGTGGTCAGCAGCAGCGGGAAGCGGGCGCCGGTGCGTTCCTCGGTGGCGACATATTCGGTGTGGATGAACTTGCCCTTGCCGCGCACGAAGCCGTCGATATGCATGACCGGCGTGCCCAGCGGCGCGGCCTCGTTGCAGGGCCATTGCACCGAGCCCTCGCGTTCCAGCAGTTCGAACGAGACACCGGCGAAGCTGGGCGTGGTCAGGGCGATTTCCGCCATGATCTCGCGCGGGTGGGTATAGGTCCAGTTGCCGCCCATCCGGTTCGCCAGCATCTGGGTGATTTCCCAGTCCTCATAGCCGTTCTTCGGCGTCATCGCCCGGTTCACCAGGTTGATGCGGCGTTCCGCATTGGTGAAGGTGCCGTCCTTTTCCAGGAAGGACGAGCCCGGCAGGAAAACATGGGCATAGTTCGAGGTCTCGTTCAGGAACAGGTCGTGGACGATGACGATGTCCATCGCGGACAGCGCGCTGGTGACATGGCGGGTGTCGGGGTCCGACTGCACGATGTCCTCGCCCTGGCAGTAGAGGCCGCGGAAACGGCCGGCCAGCGCCTCGTCGAACATGTTCGGGATGCGCAGGCCCGGTTCCGGCGACAGCTCGACGCCCCAGGCGCGTTCATAGATCGCCCGCGTCTCGGGGTCCGAGACATGGCGGTAGCCCGGATATTCGTTCGGGAACGAGCCCATGTCGCAGGAGCCCTGCACGTTGTTCTGGCCGCGCAGCGGGTTCACGCCGGTGCCGGGCTTGCCGATATTGCCGCACATCATCGCCAGGTTGGCGATGGCCATGACCGTGGTCGAGCCCTGCGAATGCTCGGTCACGCCCAGGCCGTAATAGATGCTGGCGCGCGGCGCCCTGGCATAGGCGCGGGCGGCCTGGCGGATCAGCTCGGCCGGAACCTTGCTGAGCTTCTCGACCTCGTCCGGCGCATGCTTGGGGTCCAGCACGAATTCGGCATAGTCCAGGAATTCGTCCCAGTCGCAGCGCTCGCGGATGAAGGCCTCGTCATAAAGCCGCTCGGCCACGATCACATGCGCCAGCGCGGTGACCACGGCGACATTGGTGCCCGGGCGCAGCGGCAGGTGCAGCCCCTGGCCCATATGCGGGGTCTTCAGCAGGTCGATCTCGCGCGGGTCGATGACGATCAGCGAGGCGCCCTCGCGCAGCCGCTTGCGCATGCGCGAGCCAAAGACCGGATGCGCGTCGGTCGGGTTGCAGCCGATGACCAGCGCCAGGTCGGTTGCATCGACCGAATCGAAGTCATGCGTGCCGGCCGAGGTGCCGAAGGCGGTCTTCAGCCCATAGCCGGTCGGCGAATGGCAGACCCGGGCGCAGGTGTCGGTGTTGTTGTTGCGGAAGACGGCGCGCGCCAGCTTCTGCACCAGATAGGTTTCCTCGTTGGTGCAGCGCGACGAGGTGATGACGCCGATGGAGTTGACGCCGTGATCGGCCTGCGCCGCGCGCAGCCGGCCGGTCGCGAAATCCAGCGCCTCGTCCCAGCTGACCACCCGCCAGGGATCGGTGATCTTCTCGCGGATCATCGGCTCCAGCTTGCGTTCCTTGTGCGTGGCATAGCCCCAGGCGAAGCGGCCCTTGACGCAGCTGTGGCCGTGGTTCGCCTTGCCCTCCTTGGAGGGCACCATGCGCACCACCTCCTCGCCGCGCATATGCACGTCGAAGGAGCAGCCGACGCCGCAATAGGCGCAGGTGGTCTTGACGATATGCTCGGGCGTGCCGATCTCGATCACCTTGTTCTCGATCAGCGTCGCGGTCGGGCAGACCTGCACGCAGGCGCCGCAGCTGACGCAATCCGACGACAGGAAGCTGTCCGAGGCCATCCCGGCCGAGACGCGGCTGTCGAAGCCGCGGCTTTCGATGGTCAGCGCGAAGGTGCCCTGCACTTCCTCGCAGGCGCGGACGCAGCGGTTGCAGACGATGCATTTCGCCGGATCGAAGGTGAAATAGGGGTTCGACTGGTCCTTGGGCCGCCATTCCGGGTTCGGCCCCTCGGCGTCGCGCCTGGCGAAATGGTTCTGGCCCGGCTCATAGCGCACCTCGCGCAGCCCGACGGCGCCGGCCATGTCCTGCAATTCGCAATCGCCGTTGGCGGCGCAGGTCAGGCAGTCGAGCGGGTGGTCGGAGATGTAGAGCTCCATCACCCCCTTGCGGATCTGCGCGATCTCGTCGGTCTGGGTATGGACCACCATGCCTTCGCCCACCGGCGTCGTGCAGGAGGCGGGCGTGCCGCGCATGCCGTCGATCTGCACCACGCAGAGCCGGCACGAGCCGAAGGCGGTCAGGTGGTCGGTGGCGCAGAGCTTCGGCACCGAGATCCCCGCCACGGCGGCGGCGCGCATGACGCTGGTGCCGGCGGGAACGCTGACGGGAATGCCGTCGACGGTCAGGTTGACGATGACATCCGACTTGACCGCCGGCGTGCCCATGTCGCGGTCGGGAATGATGAAGTCCTTCATTCTGCGGCCTCCCGGTAGGTGTTGGCGGGTCGGGGCGCGCCCCGACCGCTGAAATCGTCAGGGAAATGGGTCAGGGCCGACATCACCGGGAAGGGCGCAAAGCCCCCCAGCGCGCAGAGCGAGCCCCATTTCATCGTGTTGCACAGGTCCTTCAGGATCGGAATGCCGTCCTGGTCGCCCTGGGCGATGCGGTCGATGGTTTCGACGCCGCGGATCGAACCGATGCGGCAGGGCGTGCACTTGCCGCAGCTTTCGACGGCGCAGAACTCCATGGCGAAGCGCGCCAGCTTCAGCATGTCGGCACTGTCGTCGAAGACGCTGATGCCGGCATGGCCCAGCAGCGCGTCCTTGGCGCCCAGTTCCTCGTAGCCGAAGGGCACGTCGAAATTCCAGTGCGGAACGTAAGCCCCCAGCGGCCCGCCGACCTGCGCCGCCTTGACCGGCCGGCCCGAGGCGGTGCCGCCGCCGATCTCGTTGATGATATGGCCCAGCGTCATGCCGAAGGCGGCCTCGAACAGCCCGCCGTATTTCACGTTGCCGGCGATCTGGATCGGTATCGTGCCCTTCGACCGCCCGATGCCCAGCCTGGCATATTCCGTCCCGCCATGCGCCAGGATCCACGGCACCGAGGCCAGCGAGATGACGTTGTTGACCACCGTCGGCCGGCCCAGGAAACCCTCCAGCGCCGGGATCGGCGGCTTGGCCCGCACCACGCCGCGCTTGCCTTCCAGGCTGTTCAGCAGGCTGGTCTCCTCGCCGCAGACATAGGCGCCGGCGCCGGTGCGCACCTCCATGTCATAGGCATGGCCCGAGCCCAGCACCGACTGGCCCAGGATGCCGGCCTGGCGGGCCTTGCCGATCGCGGCCTCCATGTTGCGGATCGCGTCGGGATATTCGCTGCGGATATAGACATAGCCCTGGACGGCGCCGACGGCGATGCCGGCGATGGCCATGCCCTCGATCAGCACCAGCGGATCGCCCTCCATCAGCATGCGGTCGGCGAAACTGCCCGAGTCGCCCTCATCCGCGTTGCAGACAATGTATTTGCGCGGCGCCTGCGCGCCGGCCACGGTCTTCCACTTGATGCCGGTCGGGAAACCGGCGCCGCCGCGGCCGCGCAGCCCGGATTCGGTCACGTCGGCGACAATGGCCTCGGGCCCGATCTCGATGGCGCGGCGCAGGCCCGCCAGCCCGCCATGCGCCTGGTATTCCTCGACCGAGAACGGGTCGATGACGCCGACGCGGGCAAAGACCAGCCGCTGCTGCGCCTTCATCCAGGGCAGCTCCTCGACCGGCCCCAAGGCCAGCGGATGCTCGGCGCCGCTGCGCAAGGCCTCGACCAGCCCGGGCACGTCGCCCGCCTCGACCGGGCCATAGCCGTAGCGCACGCCGTCGCGCTCGACCTCGACCAGCGGCTCCAGCCAGATCATGCCCCGGGTGCCGTTGCGGATGACGGTGAAATCCGCGGCCAGCGCGGCGGCCACCTCATCGGCGCCCAGGGCCTTGGCGGCCGCGTCCAAAGGAACCCAGATCCTCATGCGCCCGCTCCCATACCCGCTTCGGCAACCAGTCGCTGCACCTTCTCGACCGTAGCCCGGCCCAGCAGCCGCTCGCCCATCTGCGCCGAGGGCCCGCAGGCGCAAAGCCCCAGGCAGAACACCGGCTCCAGCGTCAGCCGGCCGTCCGGCGTGGTCTGGTGAAAGTCGATGCCCAAGGCGGCGCGCACCCGATCGGCCAGCTCGTCCGCGCCCATGGATTGGCAGGCCTCGGCCCGGCACAGCCGCAGCACATGCCGCCCCGAGGGATGATCGCGGAAATCGTGGTAGAAGCTGACGACGCCATAGACCTCGGCCCGGGTCATGCCCAGCGCCCCGGCGATCACCGGCTGCGCCTCTTCGGGCACATAGCCCCATTCCGCCTGGATATCGTGCAGAATGGGCAGCAGGGGCCCCTCGCGGCCGGCATGGGCGGCGATGATGGCGTCAAGGCGCAAAAGGAAGTCAGCGTCACTGGCTGGCGAGGTCATGGCTAGGTCGATCCGGGCTCATACATTTAGCCCAGACTAGGCGTCCACGATAGGCATAACAATCGTGATGTGCCGTTTATTGATTGAAAACTTCAATCGACAGGCAGGATATCCGCCCCGCCCTGCTGGCGCCCGACCAGCCGCAGCAAGGCTTCGACCAGGGGCGGATGCGGTTCGCGCCGGGCAACGACCAGCCCGACCATATGGCCCTGGCCATCAAGGTCGCGCGCCACCACCCCCTCGGGCAGCGGCAGGCCGCGCGCCAGCGCCCGCGGCAGGATCGCCGCCCAGTCGCCGGTCGCGACATGCGCGAGAATCGCCAGCATCGAGGTCGATTCGACCCGCGGCATGGCATCCGCCCCCGCCTCCAGCAGGTGCCGGGTGACGATGCGGCGGTTCTGCATGTCCGGGGTCAGCAGGCACAGGGGCCGGGTCGCGGCCTCGGACCATTCGGCGGGGCCGGCGGCGGTGCTGCGGTCGATCAGGCAATAGGTCTCGCGATACAGGGGCAGGCTCTGCACCCGGCCCAGCGGCTCGCTGTCCAGATAGGTCACGCCCGCGTCCAGCTCCAGCGACTCGATCTGGTCGCGGATCTCGTCCGAGCTGCGCGACAGGATCGAGACCCCGGCGCTGGGATGGCGCTTCAGGAACGGCCCGGTCAACTCGGCGATGCGCGGCATGGCGGTCGGGATCACCCCGATGCGCAGCCGCCCAGAGACGCCCTTGCGGCTGGCCTGCATCTCGGCCTGCATGGCACGGGCATCGCCGACGATGCGCCGCGCCCAGCCCAGCACCCGCTCGCCCTCGGGCGTCAGCCCCTGGAAACGCGAGCCGCGCCGCACCAGCTGCACGCCCAGCTGCTCCTCCAGCGCCCGCATGGCCGAGGACAGCGTCGGCTGGGTGATGCCCAGCGATTCGGCGGCGCGGCCGAAATGCTTCTCGCGCGCCAGCGCCATGAACATGGAAAGCTTGTCGATCACCGAACCGCCCTCCTGTTCTCTTTTGTGGAAAAATATCCCGGGGGTCCGGGGGCAGCGCCCCCGGCGCCGAAGGGATCAGACGATCTCGACCGCGTATTTCTCGATCACGGTATTGGCGAGCAGCCCCTCGCACATGCGCGCGACCTCGGCGCGGGCGGCCTCGGCATCGCCCCCCGAAAGTTCCGGGGCCAGGTCAAGCTCGATCACCTTGCCCTGCCGCACGCCCGAGACGCCGGCAAAGCCCAGGCCGCCCAGCGCGTGCCGGATCGCCTCGCCCTGCGGGTCCAGAACGCCGTCCTTCAGCATGATGGTCACACGGGCTTTCAGCGGGGCGGTCATGGTGGCGGTCCTTCAGTTGATGAGCGTGGGCTTGGTCAGCGAGGTGGTGTTGGCGGGCATCAGGCCCAGCCGGCGCGCCACCTCGGTATAGGCGTCGGTCAGGTTGCCCAGGTCGCGGCGGAACACGTCCTTGTCCAGCTTCTGGCCGGTCTTGACGTCCCACAGCCGGCAGCTGTCCGGGCTGATCTCGTCGGCGACGATCAGGCGCATGAAATCGCCGTCCCAGATCCGGCCGATCTCGATCTTGAAGTCGATCAGCTTGATCCCGGCGCCGAAGAACACGCCCGACAGGAAATCGTTCACCCGCAGCGCCAGGCTGACGATGTCGTCCAGGTCCTGCTGGCTGGCCCAGCCGAAGGCGATGATATATTCCTCGGAGACGAAGGGGTCGCCCAGCTCGTCGTTCTTGAAGCTGTATTCGACGATCGGGCGCGGCAGGGGCGTGCCCTCCTCCATGCCCAGGCGCTTGGCGATGGAACCGGCGGCGAAGTTCCGCACGATCACTTCCAGCGGGATGATCTCGACCTGGCGCACCAGCTGCTCGCGCATGTTGATGCGGCGGATGAAGTGGTTCGGCACGCCGATATTCGTCAGCCCGGTCATGAAGAATTCGGACAGGCGGTTGTTCAGCACGCCCTTGCCTTCGATGGTCGCCTTCTTCTGGGCGTTGAAGGCGGTGGCGTCATCCTTGAAATACTGGATCAGGGTGCCCGGCTCGGTGCCTTCGTAAAGGATCTTGGCCTTGCCTTCGTAGATTTTCTTGCGCCTTGGTGCCATGCTGCGCTTCTCCCGTCCGCAAGGTGACATTCTTTAATGGCGCTATAGGCCAGAAACGGGGTCAGGGGCAATACGGGCTTGCGATGCGCGGGCTTTAGGGCTCATATCTGGATCAATATTCAAGCAGAGGCCGCCATGACCACCTTTGACGACCGCGAACGCGCGCAAGAGGCGAAATTCGCCCGCGACGAGGAACTGAACTTCAAGGCCGAGGCGCGCCGCAACCGCCTGCTCGGCGAATGGGCGGCGGGGCTCCTGGGCAAGTCCGGCGACGACGCCCGCGCCTATGCGCTGACCATCGTCAGTTCCGATTTCGACGAGCCGGGCGACGAGGACGTCTATCGCAAGCTCAGCGCCGACCTGGCCGGCAAGGTGGACGAGCAGACCATCCGCAGCCAGATGGTCGCGCTGCGCGCCACCGCGCGCAACCAGATCGTCGACGAGAGCTGATCCGCCGCAAGCCGGACGCGCCATGAAAAACTCCCCGCCTCGGCGGGGAGTTTTGCGTTTCAGGCCCGGGATCTCAGGCCGCCAACCCGCCATGCGGGTCCAGCACGTATTTCCTGGCCACGCCGGCATCGAAGCTTTCATAGCCCGCCACCGCCTGGTCCAGCGGGATGATCGTCGCATTGACGATATCGGCGATGGGCAGCCGGTCGTGCAGGATCGCCTGCATCAGCTGGCGATTGTATTTCAGCACCGGGGTCTGGCCGGTGTGCAGCGACTGCGCCTTGGCCCAGCCCAGGCCGAAGCGCATCGACAGGCTGCCATGCTTGGCGGCATTGTCGACCGCGCCCGGATCCTCGGTCACGTAAAGCCCGGGGATGCCGATCTGGCCGGCGGCGCGGGTGATCTCCATCATCTGGTTCAGCACGATGGCCGGCTGTTCGCCGCCGGAATGGCCGCGCGCCTCGAACCCCACGGCGTCGATGGCCGAATCGACCTCGGGCGTGCCGGTGATCTCGGCGATCATGTCGCCCAGCCGGTCGGATTTCGACAGGTCCACCGGCTCGAAGCCGACCTTGCGGGCGTGCTCCAGCCGCTCCTTGTTGAAGTCGCCGATCATCACCACCGCGGCGCCGAGGATGCGGGCCGAGGCGGCAGCCGCCAGACCCACGGGACCGGCGCCCGCGACATAGACCACCGAGCCCACGCCGACGCCGGCCTTGACCGCGCCGTGAAAGCCGGTGGGCAGGATGTCCGACAGCATGGTCAGGTCGCGGATCTTCGCCATGGCGCGGTCGCGATCCGGAAACTTCAGCAGGTTGAAATCGGCATAGGGCACCATGACATAGCGCGCCTGGCCGCCGATCCAGCCGCCCATGTCGACATAGCCATAGGCACCGCCGGCGCGCGACGGGTTCACCGTCAGGCAGACGCCGGTGTCGCCTTCGCGGCAGCAGCGGCAGCGGCCGCAGGCGACGTTGAACGGCACCGAGACGATGTCGCCGATCTCCAGCATCTCGACATCGGCGCCCTTCTCGATCACCTCGCCGGTGATCTCATGGCCCAGCACCAGCCCGGGCTCGGCGGTGGTGCGGCCGCGCACCATATGCTGGTCCGAGCCGCAGATATTGGTCGAGACCACCTTCAGGATCACGCCATGCTCGATCTTGCGCCCGTCGGGGGATTGCAGTTTCGGGTCGGCGATGTCTTGCACCTCGACCTTGCCGGGGCCGATGTAGACCACGCCTCTGTTGCTGCTCATGCGATCTCTCCTCCATGATCGTCTGCGGCGCGTGGCCTGCCCGGCCGCGCGCGTCAGCCCCTCACCGCGCAAAGCGCGGGTCTCCTGCCGATCCTAATCCAGGAAACGGCGCAAAATGCGCCGATTGCGACATACGGGGCGACGATCAAGACATGCGCGGCCGGATCAGCCGCCCTGCGGCATCAGGAAATGCCCGGTCGCTTGGGCGAAAAGCTTCTGGCGATGGTCCTGCCAGCCCTCGACATGCACGCTGGCATAGCGCCGTCCGGACCGCACCACCCGCGCCCGGGCATAGGCGTCGCGCGGCAGGCCCGAGCGCAGGTAATCCACGGTGAAATCGATGGTCTTGGGCAGGCGCGGCAGGCTTTCGGGCACGGCGGCATCGGGGGCGATGCGGCCCTGCTCCATGTCCTCCCAGATCTGGGTCCAGGTCAGCTCGACGATGGCCGCCACCTCCAGGAAGGCGGCCGTCACCCCGCCGTGGATCGCCGGCAGCATCGGGTTGCCGATCAGCTTCTCGTCAAAGGGCAAGACGGCGGTCAGCTCGTCGCCGCGCCGGTCGAAGACGATGCCCAGCCAGCGGATATAGGGCACGCTGCCCACCAGCGCGTTCAGCGCATTGTTGCGGCGCGACTTGATCGCCGACAGCGGCTCGTTGCGATCCGCCATCTCAGCGCTCGACCGTGAAGGCGCCGGTGGCCGAGGCGACCGGGCGGCTGTCGTCGTCGTCCATCGCCACCGCACGCACGAAGGCGACCGAGCGGGTGATGTGATAGCAGCTCGCCTTGGCGCGGATGGCCTGGCCGGGCACGGCGGGGCGCATGTAGTCGATGCGCAGGTCGATGGTCGCGGTCGAGCGGGCGCCGGTCGGATGCGCCATCACCGCCGCCCCGCAGCAGGTGTCCATCAGCGCCGAGATCACCCCGCCATGGATCACGCCGCTGCGCGGATCGCCGACCAGATCCTCGCGCCAGGGCAGCGAAATTTCGGCCCCCTCATCCGAGAGCATGTCGAAGCGCATCCCCAGCGCGCGCGCATGCGGGATCACCTCGATGAACTGGCGCGCGATGCGGCGGCGCTGCTCGGACAGGTCTGGCGGGGCTTCCTCGGTCATGCGGCTGGGCTCTCCTGGCTGGTTGGCGGAATGGTAACAGCCCCTGCCCGCCTGGCAAGCCCGGCCGCCAAACCGGCACGACCGACCAAAGGTTGAGTTTGCCTCCGGCCCGCGATAGGCTCGCCCCCGATGCGCGCCCGCGGCGAGGTTCACGCGATGACCGGTAACGAATACATTGGCTTCAAGGAAATGTGCGCGCGTTTCGACGTGACGCCGCGCACGCTGCGGTATTACGAATACATCGAATTGCTCAGCCCCCGGAAAGAGGGCCGCTCGCGCTTCTACGGCCCGCGCGAGATCGCGCGGATGAAGCTGATCCTGCGCGGCCGCCGCTTCGGCTTCTCGCTCGAGGACATCCGGCAATGGCTGCTGATCTATGGCGAAAAGGGCACGCGCGAACAGTATCGGGTCTGGATCGAACTGGCCGACCGCCAGCTCGACGTGCTGGCCCAGCAGCGCCAGGAACTGGAAGCCGCCATCGCCGACCTGCGCGACCTGCGCGACGAGACCGAGGCGCTGCTGTCGCGGATGGAGGCCGATCCCCGCGACGCCTGAGGGATGGCCTGACGCCACGTCGGGGCTTACGTGAACGTAAACCTCGCCTATATTCCATCCCGAGACCAACGGCTGGGGAAAAGGAGGCATCGGCATGGGCGACACGTTGATGACCATCCGGCAGATGTGCGACGCCTTCGAGGTGACGCCGCGCACGCTGCGCTTCTATGAGGCGCGCGAGCTGCTGTTTCCGCAGCGCAACGGCCAGCACCGGCTTTACGGTCGCACCGACCGGGCGCGGCTGAAGCTGATCCTGCGCGGCAAGCGCTTCGGCTTCTCGCTGGAACAGATCCGGCAGCTGCTGGAGCTCTATGACCCGGCCGAGCGCAACATCACCCAGACCGAGGCCACCCTGGCCACCGCGCGCGAGCGGCTGGCCGACATGGAACGCCAGCACCAGGAACTGGGCATCGCGCTTTCCGAGCTGCGCGACCAGATCGCCCAGGGCGAAACCTGGCTGCAAAACCTGAAATCCGGCGCCTGACCCGGCGCCAACCCTTTGGGAGGACCGATGACCACCTATGCCGCCCCCATCCGCGACATGCAATTCGTGCTGCACGACGTGCTGCGGATCTCGCAGCAGGACTTGCCCGGTCATGGCGATCTGGACCGCGAATTCACCGAAGCCGTGCTGGACGCCGCCGGCAAGCTTGCCGCCGAGGTGCTGGCGCCGCTGAACGCGGTCGGCGACCGCCAGGGCTGCCGGCTGGAAAACGGCGTGGTGCGCACCCCCGAAGGCTTCAAGGCCGGGTTCGAGCGCATGCGCGAAGGCGGCTGGACCGCGCTGGACTGCGATCCCGAATTCGGCGGCCAGGGCATGCCCTATGTGATCGGCCTGGCGGCGGGCGAGATGTTCTCGGCCGCGAACATGGCTTTCACCATGTACCAGGGCCTGACCCATGGCGCCTATTCGGCGATCCACGCCCACGGCTCCGACGAGCAGAAGGCCACCTATCTGCCGAAGATGGTCAGCTGCGAATGGACCGGCACCATGAACCTGACCGAGCCGCATGCCGGCACGGATCTGGGCCTGCTCCGCACCAAGGCCGAACCGCAAGAGGATGGCAGCTACCGCATCACCGGGCAGAAGATCTTCATCTCGGCCGGCGACCACGACATGGCGGAGAACGTCATCCACCTGGTGCTGGCCAAGGCGCCCGGCGGCGGCGAGGGCACGCGCGGCATCTCGCTGTTCATCGTGCCGAAATTCCTGGTGAACGAAGACGGGACCTTGGGCGAACGCAACGCCGTCTCGGTCGGGAACCTTGAAGAAAAGATGGGCATCCACGGCAACGCGACCTGCGTGATGAACTACGACGGCGCCAGGGGCTGGCTGCTGGGCGAACTGCACAAGGGCATGCGCGCCATGTTCACCATGATGAACGAGGCCCGCGTCGGCGTCGGGTTGCAAGGCTATGCCGTGGCCGAGGCCGCCTATCAGAACGCCGCTGCCTATGCCCGCGACCGGCTGCAGGGACGCGCGGTGACCGGCGACGCCAACCCCTCCGGCCCGGCCGATCCGCTGATCGTGCATCCCGACATCCGCCGCAACCTGATGGACCAGAAAAGCTTCCTGGAGGGCGCCCGCGCGCTGGCCTTCTGGGGCGCGCATCTGATCGACCGCGCGCATCTGGCGCAGGACAGCCAGGCGGACGACCTGGTGTCGCTGCTGACGCCGGTGATCAAGGGCTTCCTGACCGACAAGGGCTTCGATTGCGCGGTGCAGGCGCAGCAGGTCTTCGGCGGCCACGGCTACATCGAGGAACAGGGCATGTCGCAATTCGTCCGCGACGCCCGCATCGCCATGATCTACGAGGGCGCGAACGGCGTGCAGGCGCTGGACCTCGTCGGCCGCAAGCTCGCGGCCGAGGGCGGCAAGCCGATCATGGCCTTCTTCGAGATGGTGAAATCCGAGATCAAGGCGCAGGACACCGACGAGGTGCTGCAAACCCAGTTCTGCGAGCCGCTGAAGGCGGCCTCGAAGGACCTGCAAGCAGCGGCGATGTTCTTCATGGAGCAGGGCATGAAGAACCCGAACGCAGCCTTGGCCGGGTCCTACGACTTCATGCATCTCTTCGGCCATGTGGCGCTGGGGCTGATGTGGCTGCGCATGGCCGCCGCGTCGCGCAAGGCGCTGGAGGAAGGCACGCAGGACGCCACGTTCCACGAAACCAAGCTGGCGACGGGGCGCTACTACATGGCGCGGCAATTGCCGGCGACCGCGATGCATCTCGCGCGCATCCGCTCGGGCGCCGAGCCGGTGATGGCCCTGGATGCGGCGCGGTTCTAAAGATCGGAGATTGTCGCCAGACTGAAATGTCGCATGGGTATTTGTGCAACAAAGAAGCTGACAGGGTTGCGCCCCGGCCACCCCCGCTGTTCAGGCGGGACAGGTTTTCGCCAGATGACCGGGGCGGCTTCTTCGTTGGCGGTCATCGGCTCCCCAGCCTGTACCGCAGATGCGATCCTAACCCTTGGCCGTTAACAATAGGTTAAAGCGTTTCTTTGTTGTAAAAATACCCATTGCGACGACAAAGCCTGGTGCTACCCGGAAGAAAGGATGAACAGCATGACCGCCCAGCTTCATTGTTTCGGAGAATCCGGTCACTCCTACAAGGTGGCGCTGATGATGCAGCTGACCGGCTATCCTTGGCAGCCGGTCTTCGTGGATTTCTTCGGCGGCGCCACGCGCAGCCCGGAATACCAGGCGCTGAACGAGATGGCCGAGGCACCCGTCTTCATCGAGGACGGGCGCAGCCTGACGCAATCCGGCGTCATCCTGCTGCACTTGGCCGAGCAGACCGGCCGCTTCGCCGAGGGCGACCGGGACGAAATCCTGCGCTGGCTGTTCTGGGACAATCACAAGGGCTCGGCGCAATTCGGCGCCTTGCGTTTCCTGATGAACTTCCTGCCGCCCGAGAAACGCCCGGCCGAGGTGATCGGCTGGATGCAGGGACGCTGCAAGGCGGCGCTCAAGACCCTGAACCAGCATCTGCAGGGCCGCGACTGGCTGGTCGGCGACAGGCCCAGCATCGCCGATCTGTCCTGTTGCAGCTACCTGTTTTACCCCGAGCCCTTCGGCTTCGACCGCGCCGACTGGCCGCATATCGACGCCTGGCTCGGCCGCATCCAGGCCCTGCCCGGCTGGAAACACCCCTATGACCTGATGCCCGGCAGCCCCGCCGACCGGGCCGCGAAGGAGGACGCATGACCGACGCCTATATCTACGATGCCGCCCGCACGCCGCGCGGCAAGGGCCGCCCCGATGGCAGCCTGCATGAAGTCACCTCGGTCGCGCTCTCGGCCCGGCTGCTCGATGCGGTCAGGGAGCGCAACGGGCTCGAAGGACCTGCGGTCGAGGACGTGATCTGGGGCAATGTCACCCAGGTCAAGGAACAGGGCGGCTGCCTTGCCCGCTCGGCCGTGCTGGAAAGCGGGCTGGACGAGAGCATCCCGGGCCTTTCGGTCAACCGCTTCTGCGCCTCGGGCATGGAGGCGGTGAACCTGGCCGCGAACCAAGTCAAGGCCGGCGCCGGCCAGGCCTATATCGCCGGCGGGGTCGAGATGATGGGCCGCGTGCCGATGGGCAGCGACGGCGCCGCCATCGCCGTCGATCCCAGCCTGACCTTCAAGACCTATTTCGTGCCGCAGGGCATCTCGGCCGATATCATCGCCACCGAATACGGCTTTTCGCGCGACGACGCCGACCGGCTGGCGGTTGAATCGCAGCGCCGCGCCACCCAGGCCTGGCAGGAAAACCGCTTCGCCAGGTCCATCGTCCCGGTCAAGGACCAGAACGGGCTGGTGATCCTCGATCGCGACGAATACCTGCGCCCCGGCACCACGATGGAGGACCTGGCCAAGCTCCGGCCCGCCTTCAAGGAGATGGGCGAGACGATGCCCGGCTTCGACAAGGTGGCGATGCTGAAATACCCGCATCTGGACCAGATCGACCACATCCACCATGCCGGCAACAGCTCGGGCATCGTCGACGGCGCCGCCGCGGTGCTGATCGGCAATGCCGAATTCGGCAAGGCCCACGGGCTGAAACCGCGCGCCCGCATCCGCGCCACCGCCAAGATCGGCACCGATCCGACCATCATGCTGACCGGCCCGGTGCCGGTGACGGAAAAGATCCTGCGCGAATCCGGCCTTTCCATCGGCGACATCGACCTGTTCGAGGTGAACGAGGCCTTCGCCTCGGTCGTGCTGCGCTTCATGCAGGCCTTCCAGGTCGATCCCGGCCTGGTCAACGTCAACGGCGGCGCCATCGCGCTGGGGCACCCGCTGGGCGCGACCGGCGCCATCATCATCGGCACGCTGCTCGACGAGCTCGAGCGGCAGGACAAGACCATGGGCCTTGCCACGCTGTGCATCGCGTCCGGCATGGGCGCCGCCACCATCATCGAGCGCGTCTGAGGGAGGGCGAGATGACCGATTTCACCATGGATAAAGGCGCCGACGGCGTCGCCATCATCACCTGGGACGTGCCGGGCAAGTCGATGAACGTGCTGTCGCTGGACGGCGCGGCCGCGCTGAACGCGCTGATCGACGACGCGCTGGCCGATACGGCCGTCAGGGGCGTGGTCATCACCTCGGGCAAGGCGGATTTCGCCGCCGGGATGGACCTGAACGTGATCGCCGCGATGAAGGACGGCGGCGCGCAGGCGGTGTTCGACGGCGTGATGACGCTGCACCGCCTGCTGCGCAAGATCGAGCTTGCCGGCATGGACCCGAAGACGAAAAAGGGCGGCAAGCCCATCGCGGCCGCCCTGCCCGGCACCGCGCTGGGGATCGGGCTGGAACTGCCGCTGGCCACGCATCGCATCTTTGCCGCCGAGAACCCGAAGGCCAAGATCGGCCTGCCCGAGATCATGGTCGGCATCTTTCCCGGCGCCGGCGGCACCACCCGCTTGGTGCGCAAGCTGGGCGCCATGGGCGCCGCCCCCTTCCTGCTGGAGGGCAAGCTCAGCGACCCGGCCAAGGCCAAGAGCGCCGGCCTGCTCGACGCGGTGGTGGCCGATCCCCTGCAAGCCGCCCGCGACTGGGTGTTGCAAGCCTCTGACGCCGATCTGGTCAAGCCCTGGGACGCCAAGGGCTACAAGATGCCGGGCGGCGAGCCCTATCATCCGGCGGGCTTCATGACCTTCGTCGGCGCCAGCGCCATGGTGCATGGCAAGACGCTGGGCGTCTATCCGGCCGCAAAGGCCCTGCTCAGCGCCGTCTACGAAGGCGCCATGGTGCCCTTCGACACCGCGCTGAAGATCGAGGCGCGCTGGTTCACCAACGTGCTGATGAATCCCTCCTCGACCGCGATGATCCGCAGCCTGTTCATCAACAAGGAGGCGCTGGAGAAGGGCGCGAACCGCCCCGAGGCACCGGATCAGAGCGTGAAGAAACTGGGCATCCTCGGCGCCGGCATGATGGGCGCGGGCATCGCCTATGTCTCGGCCATGGCGGGGATCGAGGTGGTGCTGATCGACGCCGCCCAGGACGCCGCCGACCGCGGCAAGGCGCATTCGGCCGACCTGCTCGACAAGGCGATTTCGCGGCGCAAGGCGACCGAGGCGAAGAAGGCCGAGGTGCTGGCCCGCATCACGGCGACGACCGATTACGCCGCGCTGGCCGGCTGCGACCTGATCGTGGAAGCCGTGTTCGAGGATCCGAAGGTCAAGGCCGAGGTCACCGCCAGGGCCGAGGCGGTGATCCCCGCTGACGCGATCTTTGCCACCAATACCTCGACCCTGCCGATCAGCGACCTCGCCAAGGCCAGCGCCCGGCCGGAACAGTTCATCGGCATCCACTTCTTCTCGCCCGTCGACAAGATGCTGCTGGTCGAGATCATCAAGGGCAAGGAGACCGGTCCGCGCGCCGTCGCCAAGGCGCTGGATTTCGTGCGCCAGATCCGCAAGACGCCCATCGTGGTCAACGATGCGCGCTTCTTCTACGCCAACCGCTGCATCATCCCCTATCTCAACGAAGGCATCCGCATGGTGGCCGAGGGCGTCAGCCCGGTGCTGATCGAGAATGCCGCCAAGATGATGGGCATGCCGCTGGGGCCGCTGCAGCTGGTGGACGAGACCTCGATCGACCTCGGCGTCAAGATCGCCAAGGCCACGCGGGCGGCGATGGGCGACGCCTATCCCGACGATGCGGTGGACCAGGTGATCTTCAGGCTGGCCGAGCAGGGCCGGCTGGGCCGCAAGGCCAAGGCGGGCTTCTACGACTATGACGAGGGGGCCAAGCGCCAGGGCTTCTGGTCCGGCCTCGCCGCCGAATGGCCCGAAACCCCCGAGCAACCCGAACTGACCGAGATCCAGCATCGCCTGATGTTCGCGCAGGCCCAGGAAGCCGTGCGCGCCCTGCAGGACGGCGTGCTGGAGGACATCCGCGAAGGCGACGTGGGCGCCATCCTGGGCTGGGGCTTCGCGCCCTGGTCGGGCGGTCCCTTCGGCTGGCTCGACATGCTGGGCGCGCCGCGCGCGGTCGAAATCGCCGAAGACCTCACCGGGAAGTTCGGCCCGCGCTTCAACCCGCCGCAGCTTCTGAAGGACATGGCGGCAAAAGGCGAAAGCTTCTACGGCAAGACCGCCCGCAAGGCGGCCTGACCCGGAATCACCGGACAAGGCCGCCAGCCTCGGCCTTGTCCGAAACGTCGCATGGGTATTTGGAAAACAGAGAAGGCGAATGCCGAGAGACGCTGATCGCCTCGACCGCTTCCGGCCTTCTCTGTTTCTCAAATACCCATGCTGCCCGCGCCACAGGCGGCTAGATCAGCCCTTCGCTCCGAAAGGCGGCCAGCAGATCGCTTTCCGGCCGGGCGCCGACATGCGAGATCACCTCGGCCGCCGCGATGCAGCCCATGCGGCCCGCGACGGCCAGCGGCACGCCGCGCGCCAGACCGTGGATCAGCCCGGCGGCGAACTGGTCCCCGGCGCCGGTGGCATCGACCGGCACCACGCGATGCACCGGCGCCGTCACCCGTTCCTCGCCGCGGATCAGGATGGCGTCCTCGCCCGAGCGGGTGCAGATCACCGTGCCGCAATCGGCTTGCGCAAGGGTCAGCGCCTGCTCCAGATCCTCGACCTGATAGAGCGATTGCCATTCATGGACATTGCCGATGACGTAGTCCATCGGCCCGGCGACGAGCCTGCGGAAACCCTCGCGGTGGCGGTCGACGCAGAACGGATCCGACAGCGCAATCCCCGCTTGGCCGCCCGCCGCGTGGCAGGCCTCGGCCGCCTTCAGGAACGCGGCCTTGCCCTCGGGCTTGTCGAAGAGATAGCCTTCGAGGAACAGCCAGTCGCAGCCGCTGAAGGTGGCGGGATTGACCTCCTCGGGGCCGATCTCGCCGGAAATCCCCAGATAGGTGTTCATCGAGCGCTCGCCGTCCGGCGTCACGAAGATGATCGAGCGCGAGGTCGGCGCCACCTGCCCCGCCACCGGCGGATTGACGAAGACCGTGCCGGCCGCCTCGGTCTGCTCGGCATAGCTGAGGCCCAGCGGATCGCCCGCCACCTTGCCGATGAAGGCGGTGCGCAGCCCCATCATCCCCAGTCCCGCCAGCGTGTTCGCCACCGAGCCGCCCGGCACCAGCCGGGCCTTGCCGGCCTGCGGATCGGCCGATTGCGCCGCCATCAGGAACTCGGACCGCTCGCGGTCGATCAGCTGCATGATGCCGCGCTGCACCCCCAGCCGCGCCAGCGTCGCATCGCGGGTCGGCGCGATCACGTCCATCACGGCATTGCCGATCCCGATCACATAGGGTGTGGTCATTCGGTCTTCTCCTCATAGGGGCAGAGGTCTTCGATCGGGCAGATCTTGCAGCGCGGGCGGCGCGCCTGGCAGATATAGCGGCCGTGCAGGATCAGCCAGTGATGCGCATTCTGCTGGAAGGGGACGGGGACATTGTCCTCGATGGCGCGCTCGACCGCCTCGACGTCGCGGCCCGGCGCGATGCGGGTGCGGTTGCCGACGCGAAAGATATGCGTGTCGACCGCCTGGGCCGGGAAGTCGAAGACGCTGTTCAGCACCACATTCGCCGTCTTGCGGCCGACGCCCGGCAGGGTCATCAGCGCGGCGCGCGACTGCGGCACCTCGCCGCCGTAAACCTCGACCAGGATGCGCGACAGGGCGATGACGTTCTTCGCCTTCTGGCGGTAAAGGCCGATGGTCTTGATCTGCTCGGTCAGCGCATCGACGCCCAGTTCCAGCATCTGCTGCGGCGTCGAGATCCGGGCGAACAGCGCCTTGGTCGCCTTGTTCACGCCCACGTCGGTCGCTTGCGCCGACAGCGCCACCGCGACCAGCAGGGTGAAGGCATTGCTGTATTCCAGCTCGGTCACCGGATGCGGGTTCGCCTCGCGGAAGCGCGAAAAGATCGCCACTTGCGCCGCATAGGGCAAGGCCGGGGGGGTGCGAAGGGATGCGCTGCGTGCCATGGCCTCCAGATGCCCCGGCCCGCCGTGAAGCGCAAGCATTCCGGCATGGATTCCCGGCGCACCCGCGCTAGTCTGGCCGCACGGACAGAAACGAGGTTGCCATGAACCGGACGTTGTTTTCTCCTGCCACCCCCGCCGACGGGCTGGGTATCATCCTTGCCACCCGATCCGCCAGCGATGCCACGGTGCTGTGCCTGGGCCGCTTCGAGACGCCGCTCGGCACCGTCGTGGCGCTGGGTGCCGGCGGCGCGCTCTGGGGCTTGGGCTTTGTGGGCGAGATGGCGCCCGACGCGGTGCTGGCCGACCTGATGGCGCGCTGGCCCGGGGCCCGCGCGGTCGAGGCGCCTGAGGCGCTGGCCCCCGCCATCACCGCCCTGCTCTCGGACAGCGGCGAGATCACCGTCGCGCTGTCCGGCACCGACTTCCAGCTGGCGGTCTGGCGCGCGCTGGCCGAGGTGCCGGCCGGGCAGGTCATCAGCTATGCCATGCTGGCCGAGCGCATCGGCCGGCCGCGGGCGCTGCGGGCGGTCGGAACGGCGGTCGGGCAGAACCCGGTCAGCTGGGCCATCCCCTGCCACCGCGTTACCCGGACCGACGGCAGCATCGGCGGCTATCACTGGGGCGCCGCGGTCAAGCGCGCCCTGCTGGCCCGCGAAGGCGCGAGCATCGCGCCGCGCGCCATCGCCGCATTGTGACGCCGGACCGCCGGATTTCTTCGCCTTTCTGTAGCCTTGGCCGGGAACTCATGCCATGGTCGCGGTGTTTGGGCTCCCAGAGCCGGAGGCCATGCTCCGGACCAGTCGCAAGGACAGGCGGCGGTGGATCGCCCCGAAAAGAAAGGTAAACGAATGAAGACCCGTATTCCGTTGCTTCTCGCCTCGGCCGGCGCGATCGCCCTGACGGCCTGCGCGCCGACCGACCAATATGGCAGCACCGGCAGCACCACCGGCCAGGGCATGAATCGTGCCCAGCAAGGCGCCATCGCCGGCGCCGTGGTCGGCGGCATCCTGGGCGCGACCCGCGACAGTGACAAGAACGGCCAGGGCAAGGACGCCATCAAGGGCGCCATCGTCGGCGCGGCGGTCGGCGGCGTCGGCGGCGCGATCCTCGACCAGCAGCAGAAGGCGCTACAGCAGTCGCTGAACAACCCGAACATCCGGGTGGTGAACAACGGCAACCACCTGTCGGTGATCATGCCGGAATCGACGCTGTTCGCGACCGATTCGGCGGCGGTGGGCGCGCAGGGGCAGAACGACCTCTACACCATCGCGCGCAACCTGAACCAATACCCGAACAGCACGATCCAGGTCGTCGGCCATACCGACAGCACCGGCTCGGCCGCCTATAACCAGGACCTGTCCGAGCGCCGGGCGCGTTCGGTCGCCGGTATCCTGACCGCCGGCGGCGTGGCCTCGAACCGCGTCGCAACCGCGGGCCGCGGCGCGAGCCAGCCCATCGCCTCGAACGACACCGCCGCGGGCCGGGCGCAGAACCGTCGCGTCGAGATCCTGATCTTCCCCTCGCGCTGATCCGCGAGACGGCAGCCGCAGGGCGCGGGCCGGCAGCCATGCTGCCGGCCCCTTTGCCTTTGCGCCCTCGACGGGCGGAAAGGCAAAGACCCGGGCATGAAAAAACCCCGCGACGTTGCCGCCGCGGGGTTCAAGATCACTGTCCGGCGGGAACGCTTGGCCGCGTCCCTCGTTCGTTTCAGTTCAGGCGGCGCGCCACGTCGTCGATGGCCTTGTCGATGCCGGCCGCGCGCTGTTCGGCGGTGGCCTGCTTGCCAAGAATCTCGGTCGCGGCCGAGATCGCGGTCTGGATCGCCCGGTCGCGCACGGCGCGGACCGCATCGCCCTCGGCGCTGGCGATCTGCTCCTCGGCGGCCTTCAGCCGGCGCTCGATCGACAGTTGCAGCGCCTTCTTGGCCTTCTCGGCCTCCAGCACCGCCTCGCGCTTGGCATTGGCGACGATCTCGTCGGCCTGGGTCTTGACCTCGCGCTGGCGCCGCTCGTAGCTCGCATAGATCTCCTGCGCTTCCTCGCGCAGGCGGCGAGCCTCGGCCAGGTCGTTGCGGATGCCCTCGGCGCGCTTGTCCAGCAAGCCACCGACGATCTGCGGCACCCGGAAATAGACCAGGATGCCGACGAACAGCAGGAAGGCCAGCGTGACGATGAAGTCGGTGTTGCGCAGCGAGAAGAACGGGCCGGTGGCCGCCAGGGCCGGGCTCGCCATCAGGGCAAAGAGAACGCTCAGACGTTTCATTGCAGCGCCCCCTTCAGCCGCTGATCGACCGCCTCGCCGACCAGGTTCTGGTCCGCGGCGCCGCCGAAATTCTCAACCAGAGCGGCCGTCACCTCGCGGGCGACCGAGCGTGCATCCTCGACGGCCGAGGCACGGATCTCGCCGATGCGCTTCTCGGACTCGGCCGAGCGGGCACCGATTTCCGCATCCGCATGGGCGATGGCGGCGTCGAGTTCCTTCTGCATCTCGGCCTTGTTGGCGGCGATGATCTTCTGCGCCTCGGCGCGGGCGTCGGCCAGCGCCTTGTCATAGGCGGCCTCGGCTTCCTTGGCCTTCTGCTTGAATTCCTCGGCCGCCATCAGGTCGCCGGTGATCGCGCCCTGCCGGTCCGAGATGACCCCGCCGATGCGCGGCAGCGCGATGCGCGACAGCACCCAATAGATCACGGCCAGGACGACCAGCAGCCAGAAGATCTGGTTGCCGAAAGTGCTGAAATCCAGTTGCGGCATGCCGGGGGCGCTGGCGGCGTGGCCGGCCGCACCGTGGGCAGCATCCGCAGCACCGGCAACGGCATGGGCCGCATCGGCGCCATGGCCCGCCGCTTCGGCGGATTCGGTGATGACCACCGTTTCGGTTTCTTCGACCACGACGGGCGCGGTCTGTTGCAACAGGCTGAACATATCCTACCCCATGCCGGTCGTTTCACAATCGGGTGGGCGCGTCACGCCCCCACCCAACCGCAAGGATGGCAAAGGATCAGACTGCGAACAGCAGCAGCAGCGCGACCAGGAACGAGAAGATCCCCAGGGCTTCGGCGAAGGCCATGCCGATGAACAGCGTGGCGGTCTGCGAAGCGGCGGCCGACGGGTTGCGCAGGGCGCCCGCCAGGTAGTTGCCGGCGACATTGCCCACCCCCATGGCCGCACCGGCCATGCCGACGCAAGCCAGGCCGGCGCCGAGGTACTGTCCCAGTTGACCCAGATTTTCCATATTCATGCTCCTTGAGGCTTTGGAAAGGGTTTTCGTTGTGATCCCGATGCGGTCCGGCGCTCAGTGCGCCGGATGCAGGGCGTCCTTCAGGTAGACGCAGGTCAGGATGGCGAAGACATAGGCCTGGATCAGCGCGACGAGCACCTCGAGGCCATACATGGCGGTGATGGCGACGACCGAGATCGGCGCGATGGCGGCAATGGCGGCGAAGGCGGCAAAGACCTTGATCACCGCGTGGCCGGCCATGATGTTGCCCGCAAGTCGGATGGAATGGCTGACCGGGCGCACGAAATACGAGATCAGTTCGATCACCGCCAGGATCGGCCGCAGCGCCAGCGGCGCCGAGCTGACCCAGAACAGGCCCAGGAAATGCGCGCCGTTCTTGACGAAGCCCAGGATGGTGACCCCCAGGAAGACCATGACCGCCAGCACCGCCGTCACCGCGATATGCGAGGTCGGCGAGAAGGATTTCGGCAGCAGGGCCAGGAAGTTCGCGAACAGGATGAAGCAGAACAGCGTCATCACATAGGGGAAGTATTTCAGCCCGTCCTTGCCGGCCACGTCCTCGACCATCTTGCGGACCATGCCGTAAAGTAGCTCGGCGATGGATTGCAGACGGTTCGGCACGATGGCGCGGCCACGGGTGCCGAAGACCAGAAGCGCGGTGATCGCCAAGGCGGCCAGCGCCATCCACAGCGTCGCGTTGGTGGGCGTGTACCAGTTCAGCTCGCCGCCGAACAACGGCTTGACGACGAATTGATCCATCGGATGGAAGGTCAGGCCACCGGTTTCTTCTGCCATTTGTCACTCACCCTTGTCGTCGCCGGGCTGACCCGGTGTCTTGCCTATCTCATTGGCGGTCCGCATCATGGTCTTGATGCCGGCCGCAAGGCCCAGCAACACGAAGACCACCATGAAGACCGGCCGCAAGCCGGTCACATAGTCCAGCCCGAACCCGATCAGGAAGCCGATCCCCAGACCGGCCACCAGTTCCGTCACCATGCGCCAGGCCATGTTGGCCTGGCTGAAATGCTCTTCCCCGCGCGACGGCGGCTCTTCCTTGGCCTTCTCACCCAGCCGGGTCTCCAGCGCGCGCAGCCGCTCCGCGTCCCGGGCCCGCGCGGCGTCATGGTCGTCCTCGGCCACGGCTCACACCCCCGTTATCGGTTGCGGCGGTGATAGGGGCTGATGCCCCCCGAGTCAAGCAACGCGGGTCGCGCTGCAATGCATTGAAATTGCAAGGTTATGGAAATCGCACCGGTGCGGAAAATCCCGGGCTTGCGGCCGGCGGCGCTTCCGGACCATATTCAACCGGACAGTTAAGCAAAGCCCGATGTCCGCGCCGCACCCCAGCCTCGACGCCATCTTCTCGGCCCTCGCCGACCCGACGCGGCGGGCGATCCTTGCCATGCTGCTGGAGGACGACATGGCGGTGACCGATGTCGCGGCGCCCTTCCAGGTCAGCCTGGCGGCGATTTCCAAGCATCTCGCCGTGCTCGCGGCGGCCGGGCTGATCCGGCAGGAGCGGCGCGGCCGCATCATCTGGTGCAAGCTGGAGCCCGACGGGCTGCGCAACGCCTCGGTCTGGATGCAGGGTTTCGGTCAGTTCGAGCCGGTGGATCTCGACGATTTCGAGCGTTTCCTGCGTCACGCCCTGCCGCTGGGTGACGAGCCGGAGACCTAGTCAACTCGCGCAAAAGTTGCAAGATCGCCACATGCCCACCTTGCCGTGCAGCGACAAATTAACCTTTTATTGATAAATGGCGCATCGGATCCGTATCAAGCCTGACAACCTGTGATTGTTTCCGAGGCTGCCATGGAATACCGTATCGCGATGGCGACGTTCCCGAGCCAGGTTTACAACGACCCCGGCGCGACGGGGTCGGACAAATATCTGCCCTTCCTCAACCGCCGCGAGATCAGCTTTGCCGAGGCCCGGATGGACGAAATCCGCCTCGAAGACGATGATCCGCGCTTCGGCTATCTCTCGCGTGGCGGTTCGGGCAGCTTCTACGACGACCCCGGCAGCGAAGACGGCCAGGCGCTGCTGGAACCCGCCAGCTTCGGCCCCGACAGCGCCGCCGAGACGTTGCCGGCAGGCCAGCGGATCTCGTTCCAGGATGCCGCGATCCTGCGGGACGCGGCGGGGAACGAATTCTATGTCTGCTTTCCGACCTATGTGGATTACGACATCTCGGGCTATCCGCTCGAGCTTGGCGGGCGCCACAGCGTCCTGATCCTGCCGAAGATGCGGCTGGATTCGGGCGGCCAGCCCTCCTGGCCGCAGTTCGATCCCGCGGCGGAATTCACCTATGTCGGCAGCTACAAGATCGGCGTCGGCCAGACTTCGGTCGCCTATGATCCGACGGTGCCGGCGGCGCCCTGCTTCACCCTCGGCACCCTGATCGAGACCCCCACCGGCGCGAGACCCGTCGAGGACTTGCACCCCGGAGATGCCGTCCTGACCCGCGATCATGGCATGCAGCCGCTGCGCTGGATCGGCGGGACGGCGCTGGATGGCCGACAACTGGACCTGCAGCCGAACCTGTGTCCCATCCTGATCCCGCGCGACGCGCTTGGCCCGAGCCTGCCGGCGCGCGACCTGCTGGTCTCGCCGCAGCATCGCGTTCTGCTGCGCTCGGCCATCGCGGCGCGGATGTTCGGCGCCGACCAGGTGCTGGTCGCGGCCAAGCACCTGACCGCGCTGCCCGGTGTCCGCGTCCTGCGGCCGGCTGCCGGCGTGCGCTACCTGCATCTGCTCTTCGACCGGCACGAGCTGGTGCACTCGAACGGCATCTGGACGGAATCGCTGCTGACGGGGCCGCAGGCACTGCTCGCGCTTTCGGCCGCCGCGCGGCGCGAGATCCGCGCCCTGCTGCCCGCGCTGCCGCAGGACCCGGCGCGGCGCCTGACCACCGGCCGCCAGGGCCGCAAGCTGGTCGAGCGCCACCTGCGCCACGACCGCGCCTTCCTGCCGGCCTGAGCCGGACGCCAAACGCAAAAAAGCCGGGCAAAAGCCCGGCCCGTTCTCATTTCAAGGTGATGCGCCCGTCCAGCTTCGGCGTGAAGCCCGGCCCCTGCCGCGCCAGGTAGTCCGCCAGCACATCCGCTAGGTCGGGCCCGAAGTCATAGGCGTTGATCGCCTTCTCGGCAAAAACCTTATAGCCGTCCCCGCCGCCGCGCATGTAGTTCTGCGACACCACGCCATAGGTTGCGTTCGGGTCGATCAGCACCCAGTTCGTGCCATCGCGAACCTGCACCTCGCTGATCCGGTGCCCGGCCTCGGCCGCCGGATCGACGGTGTATTTCAGCCCCGCGACCTGCGCGAAGCGACCGGCGCCCTCTTCCATCTGGCTCGCACCGTTCTCCAGCGCCGCAACCACGTCTGCGCCTTTCAGCTGGAAGGTCGAGAGCGTGTTCTGGAACGGCAGCACCGACAGCACGTCGCCCATGGCAACCGGCCCTGCCTGGATCGAGGCCCGCAGCCCGCCGCCGTTCTGGATAGCGATGGTGATGCCCTGGTCCTTGACCCGCGCCAGCATCGCCTCGGCCACGACGTTGCCCATCTCGCATTCCCTGGCGCGGCAGGTCTCGCGATTGCCGTCGATGGGCGCGGCGATCTCGGCCACGCGCTTGGCCTTCAGCTCCTCGATGGGCGCCGCCATTTCCTTGACCCGCGCCGCCAGCTTGGGATCCGGCATGACCGAGGCATCCAGCAGGATCGGCTCGCCCTCGACCTTGACCAGCTTGCCGGCATCGTCCCAGGTCAGCACCAGATGGCCCAGGTACTTGCCATAGGCATAGGCGGTCGCGACCGGCACCTCGACGCCATCCGCACCCTTGACCATGGTGGGATAAGGCCCCTCGGCGCCCTCCATGTCGCCCAGCAGCGTATGGCTGTGCCCGCCGATCAGGGCGTCGATGCCCGCGACCTCGGCCGCGAACTGCTGGTCGCGCTTATAGCCGGAATGGGTCAGCGCGATGATCTTGGTCACGCCGGCGTCGGTCAACTCCTGCACCTCGGCCTTCAGGCTGTCCATGTCGTCCTTGAAGATGACCTTGTCGCCCGGCGCCGCGGTCTCGGGCGTGTCCATCGCCAGGGCCGAGACGATGCCGACCTTCTCGCCGCCGACATCCAGCGTCAGCGCGGCCCCGACCTTGCCCTTCAGCTCGGGCGATTGCGACAGGTCCAGGTTGCCCGAGACGACCGGGAACTTCACCCCTTCGGCCAGGATCTGCAGCCCGCCCGGGCCGTCGTCGAACTCGTGGTTGCCGACCGCCATGGCGTCATAGCCGATGGCGTTCATGAACTCGACCGTGTCCTTGCCCTTGTAGGTCGTATAGAACAGGCTGCCCTGATACTGGTCGCCGGCATCCAGCACGACGACATTCTGCCCGTCAGCCTTCAACTGGTCGCGCAGCTCGGTGATCTTGGCGCCCAGCCGGGCGACGCCGCCGAAGCATTCGTTCTTGGCCTCGGCCTCGGCGTCGCAGGTATTGTCGTATTTGGTAATCGGTTCGATCCGGCTGTGAAAATCGTTGGTATGCAGAACGTGCAGCGTGAAATCCGCCTGCGCCGCACCCGAGGACAGCACCACTGCCGCCACTGACACCAGGAGCCAACGTTTCATCTTAACCCTCTCGTCACGAAATGTCTGGACGGGGGGAAGATTGGTCGAAGCCCCGGCAGCCGTCAACCAACGAAGCCGTATGTCGCCAAAGGTTCACGCTTGACGGCGCAGCACCCGCGACGCATGAACCGGCCATGCTGGCCTACAAGATTTTCCGCGATCCCGAATACCAGGCATTCCTGCGCGATGGCCGCAGCGCCGGCGCACCGGTGGACCTGGCCGACGGCTATATCCACCTGTCGACAGCGGCGCAGCTGCCCGGCACGCTCGCCAGGCATTTCGCCGGCGAACAGCGCCTGCACCTGCTCGCCGTCGAGACCGAAGGTCTGGAGCCCCTCCGCTGGGAGCCGTCGCGCGGCGGCGACCTCTTTCCGCATCTCTACCGCGACTTGCGGACCGAGGACGTGCTCTGGTCCCGCGCCCTGCCCCTCGGCCCCGCCGGCCACGACATCGGAGACCTGGCATGACCCCCATCGAGCGGCTGGGCCTTGCCGCGCTGCACCGGCTGGACCCCGAGCGTGCGCATGACCTTTCGATCCTGGCGCTGCAACGCGGGCTGGTTCCCCTGCCCGGCGCGCCCGTCACCTCGCCGCGCCTGCGGCTTCAACTGGCGGGGCTCGAGCTACCGAACCCGGTGGGCTTGGCCGCCGGCTACGACAAGAATGCCTGCGCCCTGCCCGCGCTGATGCGCGCCGGTTTCGGCTTCATCGAGATCGGCGCCGCCACCCCGCACCCGCAGCCCGGCAACCCCAAGCCGCGCCTGTTCCGCCTGACCCAGGACCGCGCCATCATCAACCGCTTCGGCTTCAACAACGAAGGCGCGCAGGCCATCGCCACCCGCCTCGCCCGGCGCCCGGCGGGAATCCCGGTCGGGCTGAACATCGGCGCGAACAAGGACAGCGCCGACCGCAGCGCCGATTTCGCCGAAGTCGTGCGCCTCGCCGGCGCCCATGCCGATTTCCTGACCGTCAATGTCTCGTCCCCGAACACCGAAAAGCTGCGCGACCTGCAAGGCCCGCAGGCGCTGGCCGCGCTGCTGCAAGGCGTGCTGGCCGCGCGCGATGGCCTGCCGAACCGCCCGCCGGTCTTCATCAAGATCGCCCCGGACCTCGACGACGCGGGGCTGGCCGATATCGCCGCCGTGGCGCTGGCCGCGCCGGTCGATGCGATCATCGCGACCAATACGACGCTGTCGCGCGATGGCCTGACCTCGCCCCACGCAGGCGAGGCCGGCGGCCTTTCCGGCGCGCCGCTCTTCGATCGCGCGACCCGCGTGCTCGCCCGTCTCTACCGCGAAACGCAGGGCCGCGTGCCGCTGATCGGCGTCGGCGGCATCGGCTCGTCCGAGCAGGCCTGGCAGAAGCTCCGCGCCGGTGCCTCGGCGGTGCAGGTCTATTCCGCGCTGATCTATCAAGGGTTTTCGCTGGCCGCAGAGATCGCACGCGACATCGACGCCCGGCTCGCGCGCGAAAAGCTCACGCTGGCCGAACTGACCGGCAGCGGTAACGCCGACTGGCTCTAGAACAGGTCCTCGTGGCCCAGCAGCTGGTTCATGCTGCTGGAAGGTTCGGAACAGCCCGCATCGCCCACGATCCGCGCCGGCACGCCGGCCACGGTCTTGCAGGGCGGCACCTCGCTCAGCACCACCGAGCCGGCGGCGATGCGCGAATGATGCCCGACGCGGATATTGCCCAGCACCTTGGCACCCGCCCCGATCATGACGCCATTGCCGATCTTGGGATGGCGGTCGCCGTCTTCCTTGCCGGTGCCGCCCAGCGTCACCGAATGCAGCATGGACACGTCGTTGCCGACCACGGCCGTCTCGCCGATGACGATGGAATGGGCGTGGTCGATCATCACCCCGGTGCCGATCCGGGCAGCCGGGTGGATGTCGACGCCAAAGACCTCGGAACAGCGCATCTGCACGAAATAGGCCATGTCGCGCCGGCCCTGCTCCCACAGCCAATGGCCGATGCGATAGGCTTGCAGCGCCTGGTAGCCCTTGAAGAACAGGATGGGCTGCATCAGCCGATGCGTGGCCGGGTCGCGCTCATAGACCGCCAGCAGGTCGCCCTGCGCCGCCGCCGACAGTTCCGGCGACCGCGCAAAGGCATCGTCCGCGATCTCGCGCAGGATCTGCTCGCTCATCTCGCGCGAGGCCAGCTTCAGCGAAAAGCGATAGGCCAGCGCCGCCTCGAAGGTCGCGTGATGCAGCAGCCCGGCATGGATCAGCGCGCCCAGCAGCGGCTCGTCGCGCACGGCGATGCGCGCCTCGCGCTGGATGCGCCCCCAGACCGAATCGCGCGGAGCGTCGCGCATGTCGGAAAGCGGCTCGATCATGTCTTTTTGCAGGTTCATTCGGGGCCCGCCCGTCAGTTTCATCCTTCATTCTTAACTGAAACCGACGGGCGCGAAAAGCCGTCAGTCGGGCAGCCGCAGCTCCCACCAATGCAGGACCAGCCGCACCCGGCCGCCGGCGAACTGGCCTCCGGTGGCGGTCAGGCGCAAGGCGGCCGGCTGCCAGAACACGATCGGAGGCGACAGAAGCCCGCGCGCCCAGGACCCCTGCGCCTTGCCCAGGCCCTGCCCGAACTGGCGCAAGCTGTCGGCGGTGCCTGCGGTTCCCAGCGTCCACGAAGTCGCGCTGCCGGTGATCGCCTGCTGCACCCGTCCGGTTACACCGATGACCAGCGCCCCCGCCGGAATCATCATCGAGCTCTCGGACCAGGCGCCCGCGCCCAGCGTCACGTCCTCGGACATCTGCCGTGCGATCATGCCCGAGCCATGCTGGCCCAGCGTCACCGCCCCCGGCACCCAGGCGGCGCCGTCATGGATCGCCGCCACCCCCTGATCGGCGATCACCGTGCGCCGGCCATAGCCGGGCTGGACGAAGATCCAGCCGCCATTGGCGCCGATGGCGACCTTGCCGCTCTGCCCTTCCCAGGCGTTGACGGCGCCCTGCGGCACACCCCAGCACAGCCCGTCCACCACCGTTTCGGGCGGCGTGGTGCGGGTCAGACTCTGCAGCACCAGGTCCAGCTGCCCGTCCAGGCGCATCAGCGCGTCATTCACCGTGACATGCTTCTGCGCCTGGGCCGGCAGCAGCAGCGGCAGGTCGCAATTCGCGGTCGTGTTCTCAGGCATCGATCATCCTCCTAGCAAACGGCCCAGCCCCGAACGTGTCGGAAAGCTGCGCCACCTCGACGGCGAAATCGCCCCCGGCCATGGCCTGCGACCAAGCGGTCTCCGGAACCGCCCAGCGCGGCTCCGAAATCACCGCCTGCGCCAGCACCTGCCCGTCCCGGACCAGCCGGGCCGAGTAACGCTCCTGCGCCTCGCCCAGCGGCACATCGGGTCCGTCCCAGCCGTCGCCCTGCACCCGGGTGCGCCGGATCCAGGTTACGACCCGGCCGGAAATCTCCAGGTGACAGGGCGACAGCGGCCGCAGCCCCGCGCCGCGGAAGGCGGCGGCGATATGGCGATAGCTCGCGTCGTCCGGGCTGCGCGCCGCTGGCCCGATCCGCCAATGCCGCAGCTGGTTGCGGGCCGAGGGCGGCAGGTCCACCTGCTGCGCCGTCCCGTCCAGCAGCACCACGGTGCTGCCGGCGGGCCAGACCTCGGGCATGAAGGCATCCGTGCCCGCCTGCCCGCGCAGCCGGATCGCGATCTCCCACACCCCGGCCGAGACCAGACGCGCCTCGGCGAATTGCAGCAGCTCCCAACCCTCGGCCGAGCCATCACCGATGGCCATCAGATTGGCCCCCGACATCAACGCCTCGACGCTCGCCGCTTCCAGGTTGCCGCCCTTGACCCGCACCCGCAGCGCCGGCCCGCGGTCCCAGACCCCCGGCCGGGCCGCGGACAGCGGCCCCAGGGTCACGCCCATGACCGAAGGCGCCGCCACCGTCATGTTCAGCCCATAGCCGCCGACCTGCTCGGTCGAGACCCAGACCGCCGCCGCGCCCGGCCAGGGCGTCGCCGTCACCGCCAGATGCGGCGCATGCGGCGCCTCGTCGCCGCGCAGCAGCGGCAGGTCCAGAAACAGCGGCCAGACCGGAATCGGCGGCACGAAGGCCCGCGCCACCGCCTCGCCCTCGACCACCCGGGCCGGGCGATATACCCCCGGCTCGACCCGCACGGCATCGACGGTGATCGCGCCGGCACGCTCGATGCGGTCGATGCGCCAGCGCCGCGCCTCGACCCGAGGCTCGGCCAGCCGCACCACGTCGCCCGGCCCCAGATGCCCCAGCGAAGGCGGCAGCGCGAAACGCACCGCATCCCGCGCCACCAGCGACTCCGACAGCCAGCGCTCGGCCATCGCCTGACCCTCGCCCCGGGTCAGCGCCATCGACAGCTCGCTGTCCGAAACCGCCAGGAACTCCGCCCCCGGCATCAGCGTCTCGGCCGTTCGGGCGGCGTAATCCGCCCCCGCCTCGACATGGGTCAGCCGGATGCGCCCGACCATCTCGGCCTCCGCCGCGCGCGAGACCTCGACCGCCTCGACTTCCTCGGCCAGCGCCATGTCGTCCGGGCCAAGCTCGGCATCGACGCCCGCACCGCGCATGGCAAACACCAGCACGCCGTCGCGCTCGACCGCGTCGAAGCCATGCGCCAGCATCAGGGGCTGCAAGGCTGCACGCCCGCTTTCCGCCCCGGTCAGGGCATAGCCGCGCACCAGCCCGCGCAGGCCCTCGGTGTCGAATGCCCGCACCCCCGCCTCGCGGCAGATCTCGGCCACGACATCGGCCAGGGGCACGGCACCGGCACGGCCGTTCAGCCAATGTCCCCGCTCCCACGCCGGGCCGTCAGACCACAGGTCGGTGCGCGCCGGGAATGCCGGATAGGGCCGCGCATCCCAGCACCAGACATGCGCGCGCGCCATGTCGATCATCCGCCCCGCCCCGGTCCGGCCAAAGGCCGCCCGCGGCGGATTGTTCGACGGATCGCCCCAGAACTCGGTCATGGCGCGGACATAGGCCGCCTGCATCGGATCGTCGCGCCGCCCGTCCGAGAAATACGGCAGCATCGATTCCGAGCTCATCGCATCCAGGAACTTGTTGGGCTGGTTGGTGCCCTTGTCCAGCGCCGCGCAGCCCATCTCGGTGAACCAGATCGGCTTTGACCGAGGCTGCCACGCCGTCGCCTGCGCCTGCCTGACGCCGCCGATGCGGTTGCGATGCTCGCTCAACCACCAGTTGCGGATGTCCTTGTAGCGCCAGACCCAATGCTCGCCATGCGCGCCATCGACGATCGGCGTGCGCAACTGCATGGTCCGATCGACGTCGCGGGCGTAATACCAGTCATAGCCCTCGCCCCCCGCGACATTGGCGCGCAGATAGTCCGGGTTGTCGATCCGCTTCCAACCGGCGTCCAGATGGTCCTCACCCTCGCGCCAGTCGGACAGAGGCATGTAATTGTCGATGCCGATGAAGTCGATGTTCTCATCGGCCCACAGCGGGTCCAGATGGAAATGCACGTCGCCATTGCCGGGATGATGACCGAAATATTCCGACCAGTCGGCGGCATAGCCGATCTTCACATGCTCGCCCAGGATGCCGCGCACATCCGCCGCCAGCCGCCGCAGCTGCTGCACCGCCGGAAAGCTGTTCCCCGCCGCCATGATGGTGGTCAGCCCGATCATCTCGGAGCCGATCAGGAAGGCGTCGATCCCACCTGCCGCCGCGCAAAGATGCGCGTAATGCAGGATGAAGCGGCGATAGGACCACTCCTCCGGCCCGTCGTAGCTGATGATCTCGCCATCGCGCGTGAAATGCCCGACCTCGGCCGCGCCGAAGAAGCGCGCGACCTCGGCCGCAGCCGCGGCCGTGCCGGCCGGACTGCCCTCGCGTCCCGCCGCAATGCTGGTGGTGATGCGCCCGCGCCAAGGCATGACCGGCTGATCGCCCGCACCGCTCCACGGATCGGGGCGGCAGTTGTTCGCCAGTTGCTCCATCAGGATGAACGGATAAAACACCGCCTTGCGCCCGCCCTCGGCGATGGCCCGCAGCGCCTGGATGACCGAGCCATCCGCCGGCGTGCCGCCATAGATCGGCCGGTCGTTCACCCGCGCGACCTCGGCCGCGCCGCTGCGCCCGACGCCGCCCGCGCGCCAGGCCATCTCGCGCCCGTCCCGCGACAGGTCCTCGACCTTGGGCCGCACCGTGCATTCACCGACCCGCAGGTCGTCGCCGAACCACGACACCACCAGCGAGATCGAGCCGACATTCGGCAGTTCGCGCCCCAGCACCCGCATCGAGGCCTGGAAATCCGTCGGCGCCAGCGCGGTGTTGTGGTTGATGACCTGGGTCTCGCCCAGGCCCTTGTCATAGCTGACCGCCTGGGTCGCCAGCGAATATTCGCCGGTGCCTGGGATCATCGCCACGGCCTGGACCTCGCGCGACAGCCCGCGGCCCTGTTTCGCCGCGCGCGTCACCTCAAAGGACAGCTGCGGCACGCGGTTGCCCCATTTCTCCAGCGCCAGATCCTCGAAGACGACATAGGCGATGCCGCGATAGGCCGGCGCCGCGTCACCCTCTTGCGCGGCGATCACCGGGTCGGGCAATTGCGTCTCGTCGCCCGGATAGACGCGCATGTTCAGATCATCGGCCGCGACCTCCTCGCCATCGGCCCAGACCCGGCCAATGCCCAGGATCGGCCCTTCGCAGATCGCCAGCGCGAAGCTCAGCCGATAGCTGATCGAGGTGACGCTGGGGCCCGTGCCCTTGCCGCCGCCCTGCTTGCGCCGCACCTCGACCAGAGGCCCAGCCCAGATCGCATGGCCCGGCACCCGCATCTGTCCCCACAGCCGCGGGATCGGCGTGCCCTCGCCCGCGGTCTGGATGCGCATGCGGTCCACGCGGCCAGTCTCGACCGCCTTCGAGCCCGAGCCCAGCAGGCGCTGGTCGATGACCCGGCCCAGGGTGGCGCCCACGGCCCGGCCGATGACGGCACCCGAAAGCCCAAGAATCGTGCCGCCGAAGCCGGCCCCCACCGATGCCCCGACCGCCGACAGCAGAATCGTCGCCATTGCGCCCTCACCTTTCCCTTACAGCGGCGGAAACCGGAACCGCCCGGCGATCCGCGCTCGCCACGGCGCCGACAGCGGGCTTTCGACCACGCCATGCCGGTCATAGGCATGCACAAAGCTCGGCGCCGCGCCGGTTTCCGCCAGAATTCCCATATGCTTGGCGACCGCGCCGATCCTCATGCGAAAGATCAGCACGTCGCCCGGCTGCTCATCCGGGGCCGGCCGCAGCAAGCGACCGGCCCCACCCAGCAGCAACTCGATCCCGCCGGCCTCGCCCCAGTCCGGGGTATAGGCCGGCATCCTCTCGGGCTCGGGACCGCAAAGCTCGCGCCAGACGCCCCGCACCAACCCCAGGCAATCCGTCCCGACCCCCTTGACCGAGCATTGATGCACATAGGGCGTCCCGATCCAGGCCCGGGCGGCCACGACCACCGCGCTCATCGGTTCACCTTGGGCGCGATCAGCCAATCCTCGGGCGGCAGATGCGGAAAGCCGCGAAAGTTCAGATAGTTCAGGAACTTCATGCGGCAGGTCTCGCCCCGCTTGTCGCAACCCGCGATCAGCTTGACGCGGTCGCCGGCGACCGGATGGATGCCAAGCCCGGTCCAAAGCTCGATCTCGCGCCGCCCGCCGGCGGCGGCCAGGTCGATCTTGACCATGCCCGACAGCCCCTGCGCGGCCCCCGACAGAACCAGCAGCCGGCCATGCTCGAACCAGCGCGCATCCAGGCCCGAGACCCCGGACAACACGAAACGCTGCCCGTCCTCGACCGATTGCACCACGCCCTCGGCCGAATAGCCCGCCCGCGTCAGGTCGAACCGGCACATGCCATCCCCCAGTTCGGCCGAGCAGCGCGGGTAATAGACCCGCCCCTGGCCCCGGTTCAGCGGCTCGGACAGCCCGCGCAACTCGGCCCGAAAGGCCGCGCCGCTGCGCACCACCTCGCCCAGGTGACCGCGAAAGATCAGCCGTCGGTTGGCGGTATCGGCCCAGTCCACCTCCCACAGCCGCACGTCGGCCGCGTCCCAGCGCCCGGCCATCAGGTCGGCCTCGGTAATCGCCGTATCGGACAGCGCCCCCACCGCCTCGCTATTGTCCACCGATAGGCCCGAGCTCTGCACCACCGCCCGCGCCGTCAGCCCGCTGTCCGGGCGAAAGGCGATGCCGTCGAAAGCCAGCGCCCGGTCGTGGTCGGTAAAGCCCAGGACCAGCCCGTCGCTGCGGGAAACCGCCCAGGCCCGCGCAATCGTCTCGCTCATATCCGCACCTCGACCACCGGCACCTGCGGCAGATCCCCCGCCTGGAAGGACGAAACCGAGACCGCGATCCGGTCCGTATCGAAGCGCACCGGCACGTCGAACTCGAACCCGGCCGTCACCACCGCCCCCGCATCGGGCGGCACCGCAAAGCTGATCTCGCCGCTCGCCAGGTCGACCGTGAAATCGACCCCTTCGCGCTTCTCGACGGCCCCGACCCCGGCCAATACCGAGCCCTCGACCGGCTTCGTCACCGGGCGCCAATAGCGCGCCGGACCCGAGGCATAGGCCTTGCGCAGCGCAAACACCCGCTGCACCCCGTCGCCCACACCCAGATCCTGGTCCAGATGGCTCGGCGCCACGCTGGGCGCGCAGGATCTGAAATCCGCCCAGTCCTTCCAGCGAAAGCCGTGCATCTGCCCGGCCCGCGCCTCGAAGAAGGCGATCAGCGCCGCCACATCGTCCAGCGAACGCAGCCCCAGCCCGGCGTCATAGCGCCGGCGCGAATGCGCCCAAGGGGTGCGGCGCTCCTCGTGGCCGTTGGTCAGCGTCACGATCTCGGTGCGCCGTTCCGGCCCGCCGACCGAGCCGAAGGACAGGTTCGCCGGGAACCTGATCTCGTGAAATGCCATGGATCACCCGTTCCTTTCGCCGCGCGCCAAGAGCCGCCCCAGTTGCGAGGCGATCTGGCTCTGGCTGCGCTGGAAGCCCGTCACGTCGGGGGTCGAGACATTGAAGGTCACGTTCACCGCCCGGCCGCCGCCACCGGCCGCCGCAACGCCCAGCCGGCCATCGGCGCCGCGCCGCAAGGGCATGATCGCCTCGGCCCCGGCCTCGCCCATCAGCCCGGTCGCGCCGCGCATCGGGAAATAGGTCGGCTGGCTGACCACGCCACCCTTGGCAAAGGGCAGCACCCGCCCCTGCGAGAAGGCCCCGCCATTGGCGAAGGGCAGCGCGCCCGACACCATGCCGTTCACGCCCTGCGCGATCGCGCCGGCCAAGGCCTGCTCGATCGGCTTCATCGCCACGGAAAACGCCGTGTCCGCCATGCTGCGCGCGATGCCCTTCAGCGCGTCGCTCAGCTTCAGCCCGTCGAAGACCAGCCCCGAGAACGCCCGCCGCAGCCCGCTGCCGATGCCCGATGTCAGCGTGCCGACCTCGCGCCCGGTATAGACCATCGACTCGCGCAGCCGGGCCAGTTCGGCCTCGAACTCCGCCGTCATGCGGCCGGTCTGGTCCATGCTCTTGCCCAGGTTGACCGGGCCGTCCTCGTCCAGCCGGTCGAATCCGTCCTTGTTCGCCACGACGGCGCCTCCTTCTTGGATGTTTCAGCCTGCCGGCCGGTCGGGATAGCGCGCGACCAGTTCCGCCAGCCGGTCGCGGGTCATCGCCCCGCCCTTCCCAGGCTCGATGCCCAGCATCAGCGCCAGTTCAGCCGGGGTCAGCGCCCAGAACGCGGCCGGAGTCAGCCCCAACCCGCCCAGCCGCGCCGGCCCGATGCCCATGCGCAGCAGCCCGGGCCAATCCAGCCCGGCGCTCATGTGCCCTCGATGCGGAAGGCCCGCGCCAGCAGCGCCGCCGCGGCATGGGCGGCGCCCACCGGCCCGCCCTTGAATTCGGCCGCCATCAGCGCGTCCATGTCGCCCGCCCAGCCGCCGCCGCGCAATCCCGCGACCAGCACGGCCAGCACGTCGCGGCTGGAAAAGCGGCCGCTCTCGAAGCGCTCGACCAGCGCGATCATGCTCTCGGCGCCCAGCTCGGCCTCAAGCCCCGCCAAGGCACCCAAGGTCAGCCTGGCGGCATGCGCCCGGCCGTCCAGCACGATCTCGACCTCTCCCGCCAGCGGATTGACCATCTCAGAACGCGACGAAGCTGATGACGCCCGCGCTGGCCATGGAAATCTCATAACTCGCCTCGCCATTGTAACTGCCCGCATATTCCAGAGAGGTGATCTGGAACGGCCCCTCGACCGCGCCGAAATCCGGGATCACCACCTGAAAGCGCGGCACCTCGCCGTCAAAGAACACCTGCCGCGCGCGCTCGTCCGTGGTCCCGTCCCGGAACACCCCGGACCCCGAGATGCTGGCCGAGCGCACGCCCGCCCCGCCCAGAAGCTCGCGCCAGCGGCCCTCGCTCTCCAGGCTCGTCACATCCACCGTCTCGGCGTTGAACCCCAGCCGGGTCGCGCGCAGGCCCGCGATGGTCTCGAACTGGCCGTCGCCGGTCATGTCCATCTTGATCAGCAGGTCGCGTCCGTTCTGCACCGCCATGTCCGTCTCTCCTCAACCCAGGTCAATGCGCGCGCGAAAGGTCAGATCGACCCGCCGCCCCGCGCCGTTCTCGGCCCGCCGCGCGCGGGCGCGCAGGAACCACAGCCCCACCAGATGACCGCGGGCCAGCGCGATCTCGGCCGCCTCCAGCGCGTCCGAGACCGCCACCGCCGCCGCCTTGATCGCGGCAAAGCCGCTCGATTCGTCCGACCCCGACAGGACCGAGACCACAAAATCGTGGCTCGCCCCCGCCGCCGTCATGTCGCCGGCATCGCGCACCTCCTCGGGGCCCAGCGCGACATAGGTGCCGGCCGGCGCCGCAACCGGCATCGCGTCATAGATCGCGTCGCCGACCAGATCGTGCAGCGGCGCGCTGCCGCGCAACGCCTCATAGACCGCCGATTGAAGCGCGGCCGTCGCTGCATAGCTCATGCCAGGGACTCCTCTTTCGCGACGCAGACCAGCCAGCGGCCGATCGCATCCGCCTCGGCCACCGCCTCGATGCGAAAGCGCCGCGCCGCGGCGCCCTCGCCCATGCGGAACCTCTGCTCCGGGCGCGGGCGCCGCGCGTCGCCGGCAGGCGCCGCCCTGACGGTGATCCGCCAGGCGACGACGCTCTGCGCCCCGACCTCGGCGAAGCGCTCGGCCCCCGCGCCCGACCGCATCTCGGCCCAAAGCTGCCCGACATCCTGCCAGGCCAGCCGGAACCCGCCCATTCCGTCCGGCTCGCGCACCGGCGTCTCGACCACCAGCGGTACCGTCAGCCGGGGCGCGCTCATGCCCGGCCGCGCGACCGGCCGCGCCCTCCCAGCACCCGGACCGAGCGCCAGCGTTCGATCAGCGCACTGACGCCAAAGGGCATCGCGCCCTGGCTGCCCTCGAAGCTGCGATCCTCGTGATAGCGCGCGGCGAGCATCAGCACCGCCTGCGCCAGGTCCGCCGGGACCGAATCCCACCAGGGCCCGAACCCGGCCGAAAAGGTCACCGTCACGAAACCGCCGCGCGGGACGCTCGGCAGCCAGGCGCCCTCTGGCAGCAGCATCGGCCGCTGCATGTCCTGCACCAGCCGCCAGCCGCCATCGACCGGCACGACGACGCCGGCCGCATCGGTGATCTCGACCCGCTCGACGCTGCCGACCGGCGCCAGCGGCAAGGGCTGGCCCGCCGGGTCGCGCCATTCCTCCAGCCGCAGCCGGAACTGCCGCGTCAGCAGCACCTTGCCGGTCCGCGCCTCGATGGTGGCGATGGCGGCGCGCAGGAAGCCCGCCAGCGCGGCGGTCTCGGCCGCGTCCACGGCCATGTCAAAGCCGGTTCCCAACCGCAGGTGGTCGCGCAACCCTGCGACGGGCAGCGCCTCGATGGCGGGCGCCGTCAATTCCACAAGCATCATCTTCATCTCTCCCGTGCGCACGGAGGCTGCATCCCAAGGGGCGGAAAAAGGGGGCCGCGCATGCCCGCCGTCGCGCGTGCGGACAGTTGCTTGGCCGGTTCGTCGGGCATTCGCCCGCGCGGCCCCCGCTTCGGCCGTGGATCAGCCGAAGACCATCAGCTTGATGGCGCGGGCGTCGGTGACGCCACCGCCGACGCGCTTGGTGGCATAGAACAGCACATGCGGCTTGGCCGAGAAGGGATCGCGCAGCACGCGCAGGTCCGGCCGCTCGACGATGGTATAGGCCGACTTGAAGTCACCGAAGGCGATCGAGAACGAGCCGCGCGCGATGTCCGGCATGTCCTCGCACAGCAGCACCGGATAGCCCAGCAGCTGCGGCGGCTGGCCCATGGCCAGGCTGTCGGCCCACAGGAAGCGGCCGTCGGTGTCGCGCATCTTGCGCACGGCGGCGGCGGTCTTCGAGTTCATCACGAAGCTCGCATTGGCGCGGTATTGCGCGCCCAGCGCATAGACCAGGTCGATCAGCGCATTGGCCGGGTTGGTCGCCGCGAAATCGCCGTCCCCGCCCGAGGCGATGGTGCCGATCTGCACATTGGTCGCGCTGGCATTGGCGGCCTTGGCATGGGTCAGGAAGCCCTTGGGCTTGTTCACGCCATCGCCGCTGATAAAGGCCGTGGCCTCGGCGCGGGCGAATTTCTCGGCGATGCGGCCGGCAAGCCAGCTTTCCACGTCGAAGGCCGCGTCGTCCAGCAGGCGCTGGCTGGCCTTGGGCATGGCCGACAGCTCATGCGCCGGGATCACCACGCGCTGCACGGTCGAGGTGCCGGTCTCGGCCTGGGTGCCGGCCTCGGTCGACCAACCGCTGGCGATGTCGCCCATGTCGACCAGCATCTCGAAATTGGCCGATTCCACGGTGACGACATTCGCCACCCGGCGCAGCGAGGCGGTGACGTTCAGCGCGTCCTGCACCTGCAAGGCCACCGTCGGCGCCGCCAGGAAGCCGCCGTCCGAGCTCGAGGTCATCGCCTTGCCTTCCAGCGGCAGACCGCGCAGCGCACCGTCGTCGCCATGGCGGATATAGGCGTCGAAGGCCTTCTGATGCGGCGCGCCCTGATCGGCCTCGGCCGACAGAGGGGCGCGGGCGCGGGAAAGGGTCTTGCGGTCCAGCATGGTCATGCGTTGTTCCTGTGCTTCCAGTCGTTTCTGAATATCGGTGCGGAAAACCTTGAGTTCATTGACGAACCCCAGCATCTCGGCCCCCAGGTCGCCGGGCATGTCCGCCCCGGCCGCGGCTTTCACCTCGGTCATCGTCCCCTCCGTTTGGTGAAACTCACTCGGCGCGCAGCGCCTTGGTCGCGGCCCGGAAGGCCGCCGCCAATTCCAATGCACCGTCGGACTTGCGCCCGACCTTGGCCTCGGCCAGCATCGGGAAGGTGACCAGCGACACCTCCCACAGCTCGACCTCGGAAAGCAGCCGCCGGCCCTTGCCGTCGCGCTGGGCGGAAATGGTGCGATAGCCGATCGACAGCCCGTCGATGGCACCCGCCACGATCAGCGCGGAGGCCTCGCGGGCCTGCGCCACCTCGGGCAGCAGGCGCCCCTTGACCCACAGGCCCTTGTCGTCCTCGCGGATCTCGTCCCAGACGCCGATGGGCCGGGCGGGATCGTGCTGCCACAGCATCCGCACCTTGTCGCCGCGCGCCTGCAGGCGCTTCAGGCTGGCGGCATAGGCGCCCTTGACGACAATATCGCCGCCCTGGTCGGCCACGCCGAACAGGCTGGCGTAACCCTCCAGCTGCGTGCCGTCCGACACCAGCGCCGCGCCGGCCGCATATTTCAGCTCCAGCCCGTAATCCTTTGAATGCACGTCAGCCTCCTTTCGGGGTAAAACTCAGGATCGACTGCACCGCCTGGGTCAGGATCACGGCAACGACGCCATAGACCGTCATCCACAGCCGCCGCTCCAGCCCCTCGATCAGCCCCTCGATCCGCTCCAGCCGCCGCTCGACCTGGCCGAATTGCAGCGCCATGATCCGCTCCTGCGTGTCGAAGCGCTGGTCGTGCCAGTCGAAGGGCTCCTTGACGAAGCGCGAGCCCTCCATCTCAGCCCTCCGCCAAGGGCGGCAGCCCTAGCAGGGCACGCTTCTCGGCCTCGGTCAGGAAGCTCGCCTCGCCGATGCGGCGCCAATGGCTGTCGCGCTCCTCGGCAAGCGCCGGAACCTGGTCCGGATCAGCCCGCAGGTCGATCTCGGCGCCCAGATGCTCACTGAGCCACCAGGCGACCGCGCTCGCCACCCGTGCCACCAGGGGCAGCACGGTCAGACGGTAAAACGCGCGATGCGCCTCGGCGTAATTGGCATAGGTCGCCTCGCCCGGAATGCCGATCAGCATCGGCGGCACGCCGAAGGCCTGCGCGATCTCCCGCGCCGCCGCCAGCTTGGTCTCGTGAAACTCCATGTCGCTGGGCGAGAACCCCATCGGCTTCCAGTCAAGCCCGCCCTCCAGCAGCATCGGCCGCCCGGCGTTCCGCGCGCCCTGGTGATGCATCTCCATCTCTGTCACCAGCCGGTCATACTGGTCGGGCGACAGCGCGCCCTGCCCATCCGCCCCCTTGTAGACGATGGCGCCGCTCGGCCGCGCCGCATTGTCCAGCAGCGCCTTCGACCAGCCGGAGGCGCTGTTGTGCACATCGACCGCCACCGCCGCCGCCTGCATCGGCGACAAGCCGTAATGATCGTCCAGCGGATGGAAGCTGCGGATATGGCAGATCGGATCCGGACTGCCCGCCATGTCGAAACGGTACTTGCGCCCACCCACCGCATATTCATAGGCCGAGGGCCAGCCATCCTCGCCCGGCACCACCGCCATCCGGTCCGAGCGCAACACATGCAGCTCGGCCGGCAGCCCCTTGGCGCCCTCGCCCACGGCCTCCAGATAGCCGTTGCCGCTCAGCAGGACCTGCCCGAACAGCGCCTCGAACAGCTCGGCCCGGCCCTGCCCGGCATTGGGCCGCCGCAGCAGGTCCAGCACCGGATGCACGTCATAGCGCCGCGCGCGGTCCTGGCAGACCAGCGGCACGGCGGCGGCGGCCTCGACGATCAGCCGCACGGCGCGAAACCCGACCGGATTGCCGACAAAGCCGGCATGGGTCAGGCTGACCGTGTCGCGCGGCGACCAGACCACCCGCCCCGAGCCCGCCGCCAGCGCCACCACCTTGCCCGCGGCGCTGGCCTTTCTCTCGACCTCGACGCCGGGCGATCTTGCGGGCGCAGCCGCTCGCCCGAACCAGGGAAATGCCATCGGTCCCTCCTGAATTCCAATGAAAAAGGGCCGCGACCGCGACCCTTCGCAGGCCCCGAAAGGCCCTTCTCCGTTTTCCAAATACCCCGGGGGAACGTTTCGATGGCCCCATCGAGGGGCCAGCGAAACGTGGGGGCAGAGCCCCCTAGAGCCCCCGCACCTGCGGTCGCCGCCAAGCCGCGCCGGGCTCGATCACCAGCTCATGGATGGCCCAGACCAGCGCATCCAGCCGGTCGGGCGAGCCCTTGCCGTCATAACCCGCGACGGTCATCCGGCACATCTGGTCCTCCAGCGCCCCAAGCCCGCGCAGGTGATGCACCCGCCCCTGCTCATAGAGCGCCGCCACCGGCTCGGCCCGCAGCCCCTTGCCGCGCCCGGCCCGCAAGGCCCGGAACGGCACCAGCGGATCGACCTGGCGGATCACGCTCTCGACCAGATCGCCGCCCTGGTTGACCTCGGCCACCAGCCGCTCGGCGCCATGGCGCTGCATCGCCGCGATGGCGGCCCGCGCCCAGTCCACCGGCCCGCCCCGGACCGAGGCATCCTCCAGCACATAGACCCGCCAGTCGGTGATCGGCCCCGCGCTGACCACGCCCGCCACGACGATGCCGCATTCGTCCGAAGCCGCACCCGAGGTGACCGCCGGATCGACCGCGACCACGATGCGCGACAGCTGCGGCGCCGCCTCGACCCGACACCGCTCGACCATCCCGGTGGTCCACAAAGCCCCCTCGACATCCTCCAGCAGCAGCCCTTCCAGCTCCTGCCGGCCCAGCCGCGTCCCGGCATAGCGCGCCTCGACCTCGGCCAGGAAGCTCTCGGCCAGATAGGCGCGGTTCGCCTCGGTCGGCGCATGGGTCGTCACCGTCGAGGCATTGCCCAGGATCCGCTTCAGCACCGCGACATTCTTCGGCGTCGTGGTGACGACCTGCTGCGGATGCGCACCCAGCCGCAGCGCGAATTGCAGCATGTCCCAGCTGTCCTCGGCCTTCTTCCACTTCGCCAGCTCGTCGACCCAGGCGGCGTCGAATTGCGGCCCCCGCAGCGCCTCGGGCTCATGCGCCGAATAGACCTGGGCGGTCGCGCCATTCGGCCAGAGCAGCCGGCGCCGCCCGGCCTCCCAGACCGGGCGCCGGTCCGGCGGCGAACAGGCCAGGATGCCCGACTCGCCAAAGACCATCACGTCCCGCGCCTGGTCGAAGGTCTCGGACACCAGCGCCACGCGACGCGCCCGCCCGGGCGCATCCGGCGTCGGCCCCTCGACCTGCGCGCGCACCCATTCGGATCCGGCGCGGGTCTTGCCCGCACCGCGCCCGCCCATGATCACCCAGGTCTTCCAGTCGCCCTCGGGCGGCAGCTGATGCGGCAGCGCCCAGAACTCGAACAGCCACGGCAGCGCGGCCAGGGCATTGTCGCTCAATCCCCCCAGGAATTCGTCAACTTCCCCCGGCTCGGCGGAGGCAAGCCAGGCGGCGCCCGATTTCATCTCGTGCCGCGACAAGGTCGAGTGCGCCTGCACCGACCTGTCCGGCAGCATCCTTGCGAAGCTTGTCAACCTTGGTCCTTTCCTCCAGCACCATCTGAGTCGCGTCCCGCAGGGCGCGCACCAGCTTGCCGGATTCCTTCAAATCGTCGGTCTCGCCCGCCGTGATCTTGCGGCGAAGCCGGTCCAGATCCGCCGCATAGGACCGAAACAGCCCGTCCGCGATCTCGACAACGCTGATGTCGGGCGCCCCGCCGGCGCCCAGGCTCATGTCAGGCGCCATGCCGGCGCCGGGCACGAAAGGCCCTTCCGGAGCCTCAGGCCCCGGATCGAAATTCATCGTCATTCGTGTGTCGCCCTGCCCTCGTGTGCCTGTCCGCACGAGCGAGACATGAAAAAAGCGGCCTCAGGTCGCCCGACCCGGCCGCTTGCCCATTTCTCCCAGCATGGATAAGTTCTACTTTAGGTCGTGCGCTGAGTCAACGCAAAACCAAGGGTTGATAAACCTTCCGTTAATTCCCGTTGAAAAACAATGAGCTAACCGGCGCAACACCAGCGCACGACCCGCGCAACAGCGGCCGAAAACCGGGCGGAATCGCCCGGGAATCGCCTCAGTCCGATTTCTTCAGCGCCTCGGCCTTGGCGCGCGCCTCGGCGGCGGCGGCGACGGCGGTGCTGGCCTCGTCCTGCATCTGCTGGGCATAGCTCACCATGGTCGCGGCATAGGCCTCGGACCAGTCGGCGTAATCCTCGGCCTGCATGGATTCGGCCTTGCTGCGCAGCTCCTCGGCCTTGGCGCGGGTCTTGGCGACCTGCTCGTCCCAGCCCTCCTGCATCTGGCCCCATTGCGCGCGGACGTTCTCGCTCGCATCGTCCAGATAGCCCTGGATCTGCTTGTTCAGATCCTCCTGCCGGGTCTTGGCATTCTCCTGCCAGCGCCGGGCACTGGCCATCAGACCGTCGCCCTTGGCCTCCATCTCCTCCTGCCATTTCTTGACCCGCGTCTCGAAGCCGCGGGCATTCTCGGCCAGGCCGGACAAAAGATCGGACAGTTTCATCGCTGCATCTCCGTCACTGGAAATGCAGCGATGGTGCCCGGCGGGCGCGCGCTTGTCAAAGGCCGGGTCAGTCGCCCTGGACCGGAGACATCGCCTGGCCGCGCTGCCGCTCGATCTCGCGCCAGCGTTTGACGTTCTGGTTGTGCTCCTCCAGCGTGCGGGCAAAGGCGTGCCCACCCGAGCCATCGGCCACGAAGAACAGGTAATCCGTCGCCTCGGGATTCAGCGCCGCCTCGATCGAGGCCCTGCCGGGGTTGGCGATGGGCGTCGGCGGCAGGCCCTCGATCTGATAGGTGTTATAGGGCGTGCGCCGGCGCAGCTCGGACCCGCGGATGCCGCGGTCCAGCACGCCCTCGCCCTTGGTGATGCCATAGATCACCGTGGGGTCGGTCTCCAGCCGCATGCCCTGCCGCATCCGGTTGACGAAGACGCTCGCGACCACGCGGCGCTCATCCGGCACCGCCGTCTCCTTCTCGACGATCGAGGCCATGATCAGCGCCTCCTCGGGCGTCTGATAGGGCAGCCCCTCGGCCCGCTTCTCCCAGGCCGCGGCCAGGCTCGCCGCCTGGCGCTTTTCCATCTCGGCGATCAGCGCGGCGCGGTCGGCGCCCTTCTGCACGTCATAGGTGTCGGGGGCGAGGCTGCCCTCGGCCGGCAGCTTCGCCACCGTGCCATCCATGAAGCCGGCCTGCTTCAACCCCTCGACCACCTGCCAGCTGGTCACGCCCTCGGCGACGCTGATGCGCAGCCGCGAATCCGCGCGCGCCTCGGCATCGGCCAGCACCTGCGGCGCGGGCTCGGTCGCCGGGTTGTATTTCGCCTGCTCGGCCATCAGGCCGGTCTCGCTGTCGATGTCGCGCAGGATCACCGAATTCTCGCGCACGCCGATGCGATAGACCACCTCGGTGCCGCAAGTCGAAGGCCCGCCGGCGGTGATCACCGCCACCACCTGCTCCATGCTGCTTTTCGGCGGCACCAGATAGCTGCCGAACTTCAGATCGCGCGATTTCCCGGCGTAATCCGCCCCCGCCCGAAAGATATAGGCGTTCGAGACCACGCCCTGATCGGCCAGCTGCTCGCTGACCGCGCTCAGGCTGGCGCCCGGCGCCACCCGCACGCAGGCGGCGGTGGCGCTGGGCCCCGGGGCCACGTATTGATGCTTGGCCCAGGCGATGGCCGCCGCGACCGCGATCAGGATCACGATCAGCAGCGTCAGGAAATTCGACGCGATGTGGCGCCAGATCATTCCCGGACCCGCCCCATCACCAGGCTGGCATTGGTGCCGCCGAAGCCGAAGCTGTTCGACAGCACGTAATCCACCTTGCGACGCACGGCGGCATTGGCGGCCAGATCGACCGGAGTCTCGCGCGCCGGATCGTCCAGGTTGATGGTCGGCGGGCAGATCTGGTCGCGCAGCGCCAGGATGCAGAAGATTGCCTCGACCGCGCCGGCCGCGCCCAGGAGATGGCCGATGCTCGACTTGGTCGAGGACATCACCACATTGCCCGCCGCCTCGCCCAAGAGCCGCTCGACCGCGCCCAGCTCGATCACGTCGGCCATGGTCGAGGTGCCATGCGCATTGATGTAGTCGATATCGGCCGGCGACAGGTTCGCGCGCGCCAAGGCATTTGTCATGCTGCGGAAACCGCCGTCGCCATCCTCGCTGGGGGCGGTGATGTGATAGGCGTCGCCCGACATGCCATAACCCAGGATCTCGGCATAGATCTTGGCGCCGCGGGCCTTGGCATGTTCGTATTCCTCCAGCACGACGACGCCGGCGCCCTCGCCCATGACGAAGCCGTCGCGGTCCTCGTCCCAGGGGCGGCTGGCGGCCTTGTGGTCATCCTCGCGCTTGGTCGACAGCGCCTTGCAGGCGTTGAAGCCGGCGATGCCGATCTCGCAGATCGGGCTTTCGGTGCCGCCCGCGACCATGACGTCGGCATCGCCCAGCATGATCAGCCGGGCCGCGTCGCCGATGGCATGGGCGCCGGTCGAACAGGCGGTGACCACCGCATGGTTCGGCCCCTTGAAGCCGAAGCGGATCGAGACCTGGCCCGAGACCAGGTTGATCAGCGCCCCCGGAATGAAGAAGGGCGAGACCCGCTTGGCGCCGCGTTCCTTGATCAGCACGGCGGTATCGGCAATCGACGACAGCCCGCCGATGCCCGAACCGATCAGCACGCCGGTGCGCTCGCAATCGGCCTCGCTCATCGGCTCCCAGCCGGAATCGCGCACCGCCTGGGTCGCGGCGGCCATGCCGTACAGGATGAAATCGTCGACCTTGCGCCGGTCCTTGGGCTCCATCCACTCGTCGGGGTTGAAGGTGCCGCCCGTGCCGTCGCCAAAGGGGATCTCGCAGGCATATTTGGTCTGCACGCCCGAGGTGTCGAAGCGGGTGATCGGCCCGGCGCCGGATTCTCCGGCCAGCAGCCGGGTCCAGGTCTCTTCGACTCCGCAGGCCAGCGGCGTGACCATCCCCAGTCCGGTGACGACAACTCTGCGCATGCAAGGGGCTCCTTCCCAAGGCTCAATCGCGCAGGTTCTACACGCGGCCCGCCGGCCACGCAACGCAAAGCCGGCCGCCTGGGCGGCGCTCTGTCGTTGAACTTGCCGCGAATCCGCCTATTCTGCACGCGCAGCACGCCCGCATAGAAAAGGACGAAGCCGGATGACCTCGCAGACGCAGGCCAATGCCCAAGCCGCCCTGGACGAGATCCAGACCGTGACCTCGGTGATCCTGCCCGAGCCCCCGGCCGCCGTGCCGCCGCTGGAACAGGCCGACCCGGCGGTGGCCGCGCAGATCCGCCAGCGCATGGACGAGATCGACATCCGGGACTCGGGCTCGATCGTGCATTTCGGCGCCCGCGCCCAGAACGAGTTGCAGGAAATCAGCCAGGCCATGCTGGCCGACGTCAAGAACAAGGACGTGGGCCCCGCCGGCGAGTCGCTGCGCGAGATCGTGACCACCATCCGCGGCTTTTCGGTCACCGAGCTCGACGTGCGCCGCCAGCGCAGCTGGTGGGAAAAGCTGATGGGCCGCGCCGCGCCCTTCGCGAAATTCGTCGCCAATTACGAACAGGTGCAGTCGCAGATCGACCGCATCACCGTCGAACTGGACCAGCATCAGCACCGGCTGCTGAAGGACATCAAGTCGCTGGACCTGCTCTATGACCGCACGCTGAACTTCTATGACGAGCTCGCGCTCTATATCGTCGCGGGCGAGCACAAGCTGGCGCAGATCGACCGCGAGGACATTCCCGCGAAACAGGCCGCCGTCGAGGCCGCGCCCGAGCCCGACAAGGTCATGGCCGCGCAGGAACTGCGCGACCTGCGCGCAGCCCGCGACGACCTGGAACGCCGGGTGCATGACCTGAAGCTGACGCGGCAGGTGACGATGCAGTCGCTGCCCTCGATCCGGCTGGTGCAGGAAAACGACAAGTCCTTGGTGACAAAGATCAATTCGACGCTGGTGAACACGGTGCCGCTGTGGGAAACCCAGCTGGCGCAGGCCGTCACCATCCAGCGCGGCGCCGAGGCCGCCCGCGCGGTCAAGGAGGCGAACGACCTGACCAACGACCTGCTGACCGCCAATGCCAAGAACCTGCGCCAGGCCAATGCCCAGATCCGCACCCAGCTGGAGCGCGGCGTCTTCGACATCGAGGCGGTGCGCACCGCCAATGCCGAGCTGATCTCGACCATCGAGGACAGCCTGCGCATCGCCGACGAGGGCCGCGCCCGCCGCGCCGCCGCCGAGGAGGATCTGCGCACGATGGAGAGCGAATTGCGCCAGACCCTCGCCTCGGCCAGCCCCCGCAACCCCAGCGCGACGCAGCCGTCGTGACCCGGCCGGCCCGCCCCTGCCTGGCGCTCGCGCTGCTGCTGGCGCTGGCCGCCTGCTCGGACCGGCCGCCCGAGCCCGAGACGCCGCCGCCCGCGGCCGAGGCGCCGCCGCCGCAGCGCCCCGAACAACCCCGCGCCGACCAGGCCGCCCTGCGCCGCGAGCGTGCCGAGACCGCCCGCGCCGCCGCCGCCCGCGCCGATGTCGCCGCCAATACCCCCGCCAGCCGCAACATGCGCGACTATCTGACGGGGATCGAGCAGGCGCTGATCGCGCGCGGCCGGCTGCGCACCGATGACGGCAGCGACATCGCGCTGACGCCCGAGAAGCTGGCCGAGGATTTCGTCGAGGTCGCCCTGCATGACGAATACCTGCGCCAGGGCGGCAAGCTGATCTCGCGCCCGACGCCCGCGCCCTTGCGCCGCTGGCAGCAGCCGGTGGCGATCCGGCTGGAGTTCGGCGATTCGGTCGCGCCGGTCCAGCGCAACCGCGACCGCGCCGAGATCGCCGATGTCGCCGCCCGGCTGCAACGGGTCAGCGGCCATCCGGTCGGGCTGACCGGCGCCGCCGGCAATTTCCAGGTGCTGATCCTCAGCGAGGACGAGCGCCGCGCCATCGGCCCCCGGCTGGCCAGCCTGGTCCCCGGCATCCCCGAGGGCGACATCGCCGCGCTGCGCGACCTGGTGCCGCAGAATTATTGCACGGTCTTCGCCTATTCCAGCGGCAACTCGCCGGTCTATTCGCAGGCCGTGGCGCTGGTCCGGGCCGAGCTGCCGCCGCGCCTGCGCCGCTCCTGCCTGCACGAGGAACTGGCCCAGGGCATGGGCCTTGCCAACGACAGCCCGCGCGCCCGGCCCTCGATCTTCAACGACGACGAGGAATTCGCCTATCTGACCCGGCACGACGAGCTGTTGCTGAAGATCCTCTACGACCCGCGCCTGCGCCCCGGCATGACCGAGGCCGAGGCCCGCCCCATCGTCTTGCAGATCGCCCGCGAACTGCTGGGCACGGAGGTCTAGGGCAACGCCCCGCCGAGCCGTCCTCACGGCCCATGCACGCCGGATCACGCGCCCACCCCGAGCAGGGCGCGTCGCAAAACCCCAAGGCCCGCGATTTTTTCCGTTTTCCAAATACCCCTGCCGACCGTGCCAGACGCGCGGCCCGCGCGCCGTCACGCGGGGACCAGGGCATCATGACAGGACTCGGACGGAGACAGCATCCAGCGGGCTCGGCATTGGGGTCAGCTTGCCAAAGCCCTACCACCAACCCCTCAAGAAAAGGTAAACGCCGACCCGCCAGGCAACCCGGCCCCGCTGTGCCAGCTTGACGAAACCCATGCTCTGGGGCCTATCCTCACGCAGATCGAAGCCGCAGAAGGAACGCCCCATGTCGCTTTTCAACATCCTCGGCGGCGAGTTCATCGAGATCATCGAATGGACCGACGACAGCCGCGACACCATGGTCTATCGCTTCCCGACCGTCGGCCGCGCCATCAAATACGGCGCCAAGCTGACCGTGCGCGAGGGCCAGGCCGCCGTCTTCATCCACGAAGGCCAGCTTGCCGACGTGTTCCAGCCCGGCCTCTACATGCTGGAAACCAACAACCTGCCGATCCTGACCCGGCTGCAGCACTGGGACCACGGCTTCCGCAGCCCCTTCAAGTCCGAGATCTATTTCGTCAACACCACCCGCTTCAACGATCTGAAATGGGGGACAAAAAATCCGGTCATCGCGCGGGACCCGGAATTCGGCCCGGTGCGCATCCGCGCCTTCGGCACCTATTCCATGCGCGTGACCGACCCCGGCCGCTTCATGACCGAGATCGTCGGCACCGACGGCGAATTCACCAAGGACGAGATCACCTTCCAGCTGCGCAACATCATCGTGCAGGAATTCTCGCGCATGATCGCGGGCTCGGGCATCCCGGTGCTGGACATGGCGGCGAACACGGCGCAATTCGGCCAGATGGTCGCCAGGGCGATCAGCCCCACGGTCGCCGAATACGGCCTGACCATCCCGGAATTCTATGTCGAGAACATCAGCCTGCCCGACGCGGTGGAAAAGATGCTCGACAAGCGCACCTCGATGGGCATCGTCGGCGACCTGAACCGCTTCGGCCAATATGCCGCCTCCGAGGCGATGCTGAACGCCTCGCAACAAGCCGGCGGCATGGGCGCCGGCATCGGGGCGGGCCTCGGCGCTGGCCTCGGCGCGGCGATGGCCGGGCGCGGGCCCTGGGGCGCGATCCCTGGCCAGCAGGCCCCGCAGAGCCCGCCGCCGCTGCATCCCGAAACCGTCTGGCACATCGCCGTCGACGGCGCCGCGCAAGGCCCCTATGGCCGCGCCCATCTGGGCCGGCTGGCCCAGCAGGGCGGCTTCACCCGCGAAACCCTGGTCTGGACCCCTGGCCAGGACGGCTGGAAACCGGCCGAGGACGTGGCCGAACTGGCCCAGCTCTTCACCATCGCCCCGCCCCCGCCGCCGCCCCCGGTGCCCAAGGGCTGACGCATGCCGACACCGCCTTCGGAATACCGCTACCCGTGCGAGAATTGCGGCGCGAGCCTGGAATTCTCGCCCGGTCAGCAAAGCCTGGTCTGCCCCTATTGCGGGCACGAGCAGCATATCGGCCCCGGCCCCGCCCGCGCGCCCGCCCGGCAGGCGGCGCAGGGACCCTGGGGCGACCGGGTCATCCTGAACGACCCCTCGACCGGCCGCGCGCTGCAATGGGACAGCGGCCACAAGTCCGACCTGCGCGAGATCCCGCTGGACCAGGGGCTGCGCCTCGATGCCGGATCGGACCTGGCCGAGACCGTCCGCACCCTCTCCTGCCCGAATTGCGGCGCCAAGGTCGAGATCACCTCCGACCAGCACGCCTCGACCTGCCCGTTCTGCGCCACGCCGGTCGTCACCGATACCGGCGCCACAAGGCAGCTGAAGCCGCAGGGCGTGCTGCCCTTCGTCATCACCGAGGCGCAGGCGAAATCCGCGCTCGACGACTGGATGAAGGGGTTGTGGTTCGCGCCCTCGGGCCTTACCGCCTATGCCAGGCGCGGCAAGCGAATGAACGGGGTCTATTCGCCGTTCTGGACCTTCGACGCCGACACGCGCTCGCGCTACAGCGGGGCGCGCGGCGACTGGTATTACGAAACCGTCTATGTCACGCAGACGGTCAACGGCCGCCAGCAGCGCGTGGCGCAGCAGGTGCGCCGCACGCGCTGGACGCCGGTCTCGGGCCAGGTGGCGCGGAATTTCGACGACGTGCTGGTGCTGGCCGCCAGCGCCCTGCCGCGCCGCATCACCGATGCCTTGGCGCCCTGGGATCTGTCGCATCTGGTGCCCTACAGCCCGGAATATCTCGCGGGCTTCCTGGCCGAGGGCTATACCATCCCGCTGGCCGCCGGCCATGACATCGCGCGCCAGGAAATGGCCGGCGTGATCGCCATGGACGTGCGCCGCGCCATCGGCGGCAACGAACAGCAGATCACCGGCATCCAGACCCGCTATGCGGATGAGTGCTTCAAGCATATCCTGCTGCCGGTCTGGACCGCCGCCTATCGCTACAACGGCCAGAGCTATCGCTTCGTGGTCAACGGCCAATCCGGCCGGGTGCAGGGCGAACGGCCCTGGTCGGTGTGGAAAATCACGCTGGCCGTGCTGCTGGCCCTGGCGGTCGTCGCCGCCCTGCTGTGGCTGAACGAACGCGGCGGCTATGTGCGGATCGGGACCGGCCCGCTCACGCCGGATATTTCCATCAGCGGCAGTTACCGCTATCAGTCGGACAACGGACCTTGAGGGAGGGGGCGTCATGATCCTGTGCGCCGGCGAATCGCTGATCGACATGGTGCCCGAGGGCGCCCATTACCGGCCGCTGCCCGGCGGCGCGGTCTACAACACTGCCATCGCCCTGGGCCGCATAGGCGCGCCGACCGGCTATCTGTGGCCGATCTCGCGCGACGGCTTCGGCGAGATGCTGCTGCGCCCGCTGGCCGAGGCGAATGTCGACACCGGCCTCTGCCCGCGCAGCGACCGGCTGACCACCCTGGCCTTCGTCACCCTGACCGGGGGCGAGGCGCGCTATGCCTTCTACGACGAAGGCTCGGCCGGCCGGATGCTGGCGCCCGAAGACCTGCCCGAGATCCCCGAATCGGTCTCGGCCCTGTTCGTGGGCGGCATCAGCCTGGTGCCCGACCCCTGCGGCGCGGCGATCGAGGCGCTGGTCGAACGGCTGCACCCCCGCGTCCCGGTCATGCTGGACCCGAACATCCGCCCCTTCTTCATCAGCGACGAGGCCACCTATCGCGCCCGGCTGGAGCGGCTGCTGGCCCGGGCCGACCTGGTCAAGCTCTCGGGCGACGATCTGGAATGGCTGATGCCAGGGGCGCGCTTCGAGGAAGCCGCCGCCGCCATCCTCGCCAAGGGGGCGAAGGTGGTGCTGCAGACCGGCGGCTCGGCCGGAGCCCGGGCGCATTGGCAGGGCGCGCCGCTCGACGCCCCGGCCACGCGGGTCGAGGTCGCCGACACCATCGGCGCCGGCGACACCTTCAACGCCGGAGTGCTGGCGGCGCTGCACCAGTCAGGCGCGCTCAGCCGCGCGGGCATCGCCGCCCTGACCCCGGAAACCCTGCTGCGGGCGCTGACCCTCGGCACCCGCGCGGCGGCGATCACCGTCTCGCGCCCCGGCGCCAACCCGCCTTGGCAGCACGAGTTGGACGCCCTGCCCGCCTGATGCCGGAACGGCCGCCCCCGGAAAGCGGCCGTGTGGCTTTTTTTCGTTGTTCAAATACCCATGGGACAGCGCCGCTGGAGCCGCCGCATGGGTATTTAAGCAACAAAGAAGATACCTGCGTTACGCATGACGGGCACCGATCCCGCGGATCACAGCGCCGCGTATTCCGCCTTCTGCCGGGCGGTCCAGCGCACCAGCAGGTGCACGCCGGTCTCGGTCATTTCCTCGGAGACGACGATGCCCTGGCGATGCAGCCAGGCGCGGCGGCGGCCGTCCTCGGCCGGCAGGCGCAGTTCGGCCTCCTCGGCCGGTTCGTCCAGCGCCTCGGCCAGGCGCGCATCGACGGCGGCCAGCAGGTCGGCGATACCCTCGCCCGACAGCGCCGAAATCGCCTGCACGCCCTCGGTGCGGGCATCCGTCCGGCGCAGCGCGGCGCGGGTCTCGGGTGAAAGCGCGTCGATCTTGTTCCAGACCTCGATCAGCGGCACATCCTCCTCGACGCCCAGCGATTCGAGGATCTCGCCCACGTCGCCCGCCTGTTCCTCGGTCTCGGGATGCGAGATGTCGCGGACATGCAGGATCAGGTCGGCGGCCAGCACTTCTTCCAGCGTGGCGCGGAAGGCGGCGACCAGCTCATGCGGCAGGTCGCTGATGAAACCCACGGTGTCGGACAGGATCACCCGGCGCCCGCCCGGCAGCACCATCTGCCGCATGGTCGGGTCCAGCGTGGCGAAAAGCTGGTCCTGCGCCAGCACCTCGGCCCCGGTCAGCGTGTTGAACAGCGTGGACTTGCCGGCGTTGGTGTAACCCACCAGTGCCACGATGGGATAGGGCACCTTGGCGCGGGCCTTGCGGTGCAGCTCGCGGGTCTTGACCACGCGCTCCAGCTGCCGGCGCAGCCGCACCATCTGCTCGTCGATGGCGCGGCGGTCGGCCTCGATCTGGGTCTCGCCGGGGCCGCCGACGAAGCCCAATCCGCCGCGCTGGCGTTCCAGGTGCGTCCAGGCCCGGACCAGCCGGGTGCGCTGATAGGCCAGCGCCGCCAGTTCCACCTGCAACACGCCCTCGCGGGTCTGGGCGCGGTCGGCGAAGATCTCCAGGATCAGCCCGGTGCGATCCAGGATCTTGACGCCCCATGCCTTTTCCAGGTTGCGCTGCTGGACCGGCGTCACCGGCCCGTCGATCAGCACCAGCTCGGCGCCCTCGCCCTCGGCGACGGCCTTCAGGTGCTCGCCGATCTCCTCGCGCTTGCCCTTGGAAAACAGCATGCCGGCATCGGGGTTGCGCAGCCGCGCCACCTCGGCGCCCGTCACCTCGATGGCGGGCAGGGCATGGGCCAGGGCCACGGCCTCTTCCAGCGCCAGCTCGGGCGAGCGGCGGGTGCGCGCATTGCCCAGGTCCGGATGGATCACATAGGCGCGGGTCGGCCGCTCTTGCGTTTCCGACAGCTCGGCCAATCAGTCCTCGCCGTCGTAAAGGCTGATCGGCTGGCCGGGCATGATGGTCGAGATCGCATGCTTGTAGACAAGCTGCGACTGGCCGTCCCGGCGCAGCAGCACGCAGAAATTGTCGAACCAGGTGATGACGCCCTGCAGTTTCACACCATTGATAAGAAAAATCGTCACCGGAACCTTGCCCTTGCGGACATGATTCAGAAAAGCGTCCTGGAGGTTCTGTTTGTCGCCGGCCATTCGATGCACCTTGTTCTTATCGCTGGTTTTCAAGACTTAGGCGAGGCGCGGGGCGCTTGCAAGCCGGTGATCGGCGCTAACGGCGCCAGTATTCGGGCGAGAACAGCGCCAGAATCGCCAGCGTCTCGAGCCGCCCGACGATCATCGCCGCCGCCAGCACCGCCTTGGTCAGGCCGGGCAGGCCGGCCCATCCCTCCCAGGGTGCGCCCGCCATGCCGGCCGAACCCTGGAAGGTCGGCGTCAGCGGGATCGCGCCGGCGAGCGGGCCGGTATTCGTCAGCGCCGCGATGGACAGGATCGTCGCCGTGTCGAATTCGATCTGCTGCAGCGAGATCAGCATGACCGTCACCGCGATGGAGCTGGCAAAGAGCATGAAGAAGATGAAGGCGAGATAGGCCCCCTCGCGCCGCAGCCGCCGCGCCATCAGCCCGCCGCCGCCGATGGAGCTGGGGTGGACGATCTTTTCCAGCTCACGCTCGGAATGCCGGGCCAGGGCATAGACGCGCAAGAGCTTCACCCCGCCGGCCGTGGTGGCAACGCCGCCGCCCATCATCGCCAGCCCCGCCAGCATCAGCCCGGGCGAGCTGAGCCCCGACCAGTTGCGCGCGCCCTGCCATTCGACCGAGTTCCAGCCGGTCGTGGTCAAGTAGCTGAGCCCGTTGAAGATGCCGCCCCAAGCGGCGGAAAGCGCGCTGTCCAGCGTCTCGAGCACGCCCTTGGCGCCTTGGGGCGAGACGCCGATGGCGCCGGCGAAATGGCGCAGGAACAGCATGGCCGAGACCATCAGCACCACCCCCGCCGCCATCTGCAATTCGGGGTCGCCGCGCCAGCTGTCGCTGACGATCAGCTCGCCGCCGCCGGGCCAGAAGCGGCGCGACAGCGCCGGGATCAGGAACAGGAAGATCACCATCTCGCCGGCGATGCCGCTGCCCTGCCCCGCCGGGCCATTGACCGGGCTGATGCCGCTGGTCGAGAGCGTGCCCAGCGCCCGGGTCAGCGCGATGAGCCCGGTCTCGCCCAGCATCAGCAGCACCGTCCACATCAGCAGCGTCAGCCCGGCGTAAAGCGGAAACACCGCCCGGGCGGCGCGGATCACCCGATGCACCGGGTCGACCAGCTCGGTCTGGAAGGCCGGCGCCGAGAGATGCGTCACCACCGCAGCCGCCTCGGCCGAGCGCGGCAGCCGCTCGAACCGCTCGCTGCGGCCATAGGGCGAGGACAGGATCTCGAACCCGCCGACGCGCAAGGGCGCCAGCAGGGCCACGGCGGCGATCAGCATGAACAGCCCGCCCATCCAGCCGACCAGCGCCCGCCACAGGTGGAGCGGCGGCGCCAGCAGGTCGGCGGCGTAAAGCGAGGCGCCGGTGGTGGTCAGGCAGGAGATCATCTCCCACCAGGCGTTGAAGAAGCCGGTGTCGGGCAGCGCCAGCGCAAAGGGCACCGCCAGCGCCGCCGGCAGCACCGCCATGGTGCCGAGCATGGCCAGAAGCACGCTGCGCGCCTGCGGCCCGGCCGGCCTTTCGGCGGTGGCCAGCCCCAGGATCGCCGACAAGAGCACGACCAGCCCGGCGCAGCCCAGGAAGATCGAGCCGATCTTGTGCTGGTCGGTGGCATGGGCGTAAAGCCCGGGCAGCACCATCGCCGCCCCGCCGATCCCGGTCAGGACCACCATCAACGGCAGGCGCGCCAGCCACCCCATGCCCCGGCCTCAGAAGAAATCGATCGAGACCTGAAGCAGGCGCTCGACCTCGGGGACGTCGGATGCCAGGGCAAAGATAACCACGATGTCGCCCTCCTCGATGCGCAGGTCGCCGGTGGGCTTGACCACGCGCTCGCCCTTCTGGACGGCGCCCATCAGCGCGCCCTCGGGGAATTCGATGTCGCGCAAGGCGCGCCCGGCGATGGGCGAGGTGGACAGCACCTGCGCCTCGATCACCTCGGCCTCGGCATCGCCGATGGAATAGATGTCGCGCACCCGGCCGTGCCGGATATGGCGCAGGATGGTCGAGACCGTGCTGGCGCGCGGGTTGATGAAGGCGTCGATGTCCAGGGGCTCCATCAGCGACATCAAGGTCGGGTCATTGACCAGCGAGATCGCAAGTTTGGCGCCGGCCTGCTTGGCACGCACGGCGGCCAGGATATTGGTCTTGTCGTCATCGGTGATCGCCAGCACCGCATCGGCGCGCGGCACGGCCGCCTCCTCCAGCAGTTCGGCCGAAAGCCCGTCGCCGTTCAGCACGATGGTGCGGTTCAGCGCGTCGGCGGCATCCTCGGCCCGGCCGCGCGAACGCTCGATCAGCTTGACGCGCACCCGCTCGGGCCGGGCCTCCAGCGCCTGGGCCACGGCAAGGCCGACATTGCCGGCGCCGATGATGACGACGCTTTCCTGCCGCGCGGCGGGCTTGCCGAAGATTTCCAGCGTGCGCGGCACGTCCTCGGTGCGGGTGAAGACATAGACCTGGTCGCCGTCGAACAGCTGGTCGCCCGGCTCGGGCGCGAACAGCCGCCCGCCGCGCCGGACGCCGCTGACGATGGCGCTGAGGCTGGTGAACATCTCGTTCAGCTGCCGCAGCGGCGTGTTCAGCACCGGGCTGTCGGGGTCGAGCACGATGCCCAGCAGGTCCAGCCGGCCGTCGAGAAAGGTCTCGGCATCGAAGGTCGAGGGCGCCGACAGCCGCTGGATCGCCGCCCGCGCCACCTCGCGCTCGGGGCTGATGACCACGTCGATGGACAGGTGGTCGGTGCGGTAGAGGTCCGACCAGATCGCATCGAGATAGGCCGGGCTGCGCAGCCGCGCGATCTTTCGCGGCACCTGGAAGACGGAATGCGCCACCTGGCAGGTGACCATGTTCACCTCGTCCGAATGCGTGGCGGCGATGATCAGGTCGGCGTCGCGGGCGCCGGCGCGGTCCAGCACGTCGGGATGGCTGGCGAAGCCGGTCACGCCCTGGACGTCCAGCGCATCGGTGGCGCGCCGGATCAGCTCGGCATTGGTGTCGATGATGGTGACATCGTTGCGCTCGCCGGCAAGATGGCGGGCGATGTGCCAGCCGACCTGCCCCGCTCCGCAGATGATGATCTTCATTCCGGCCCCGGTTCATGCCCTTCGTGAAGCGCGATCCTAGCGCGCCCGGGACGCGACGGATACTGGGAAAGCGCCGGGACTAGGTGGGCAAGCCTGGCGATGATAGAGATGTCGCATGGGTATTTGTGGAGCAAAGAAGCCGTTAACCGCTCCTTCATGTTTTTCAGCCATATTCCACGAGCGGTACAGGCTGGGGAGCCGATGACCGCGAGCGAAGAAGCCGCCCCGGTCATTTGGCCAAAACCTGTCCCGCCTGATCCGCGGGGGTGGCCGGGGCGCAACCTTCCGGCTTCTTTGCTCCACAAATACCCATGCGACCGGGCAACCGGCGCAGGTCCGGGGTCACTTCCCCATCATCTCCTCCTCGACGCGCACGCCGCCGACGACGCCGAGCGACTTCAGCTTGCGATGCAGCGCCGAGCGTTCCATGCCGACGAATTGCGCCGTGCGGCTGATATTGCCGCCGAAGCGGTTGATCTGCGCCAGCAGGTATTCCCGCTCGAAAAGCTCGCGCGCCTCGCGCAGCGCCAGGCTGGTGATCTGCGGGCCCAGCGCCAGGGCCTCGCCGGTGCTGGCGCCGCCGTTCTGGGTTTCCAGTTCCGAGGGCAGGATCGGCCCCGGGCCGTCGCCCAGGATCAGCACCCGCTCGATCACGTTGCGCAGCTGGCGGATATTGCCCGGCCAGTTCATCGCCTGCAGCGCGGCGCAGGTTTCCTCGGGCAGGGCGCGCTGCGGCAGGCCCTGGGTGGCGTGAAAGACCTCGATGAAATGCCCGGCCAGCGTCGGGATGTCGTCGCGGCGTTCGGCCAGCGAGGGCACCGCCACCGGCACCACGTTCAGCCGGTCGTAGAGTTCCTGGCGGAAGCGGCCGGCGGCGATTTCCACCGCCAGGTCGCGGTTGGTCGAGGAGATCACCCGCAGGTCGACCCGCACCTTGTCGGTGCCGCCGGCGCGCGTGAACTGCTGTTCGGTCAGCACGCGCAGGATCTTGGGCTGGGTGCCCAGCGGCATGTCGGCGACCTCGTCGAAATAGATCACCCCGCCATGCGCCTGCTCCAGCAGCCCCGGCTCGATGCCGCGTTCGGAGGTTTCGCGGCCGAAGAGCACCTCTTCCATGTGGTCGGGCTCGATGGTGGCGCAGGGCACGGTGACGAAGGGTTCGCGGGCGCGCGGGCTGTGGGCGTGGATGTAGCGCGCGGCGCTTTCCTTGCCCGCCCCCGGCTCGCCGGTCAGCATGATGCGGCCGTTCGACTTCGACACCTTGTCCAGCTGTTCGCGCAGCCGCCGGAACGGTGCGGAATTGCCCAGCATCTCGGCCGCCCGCGCCTCGACCCGCTTCAGCGTCGCATTCTCGTGCCGCAGGCGCGAGGCTTCCATCGCGCGGCGGATCACCACCAGTAGCTGGTCGATGTTGAAGGGCTTCTCGATGAAGTCATAGGCGCCCTGCTTGATCGCCGCGACCGCGATCTCGATATTGCCGTGGCCCGAGATGATGACCACCGGCACGTCCGGGTTGTTGCGCTTGACCTGCTTGAGGATGTCGATCCCGTCCATCTTGCTGTCCTTCAGCCAGATGTCGAGGATCATCAGCGCCGGCTCCGAGAGGTTCAGCTCGGCCACCGCCTGGTCGGAATTGGCGGCGAGGCGGGTCGCATAGCCCTCGTCGCGCAGGATGTCGGAAATCAGTTCGCGGATGTCCCGCTCGTCATCGACAATCAGAATATCGCTCATTTTGTTGTTTCCTGCTCGTGTTTCTGGCGTCGTGTGGACAGGCGCACCGGCTGGCGCTCGCGCGGCAGGCGGATTTCGGCCATGGCGCCCTGTCCGTCGGGGGCGTCGGTCAGGGACAGGCTGCCGCCATGTTCCTCGACGATCTTCTTGACGATGGGCAGGCCGAGGCCGGTGCCGCCGGGCTTCATCGTCACATAGGGCTCGAAGAGCCGGGTGCGGTCCTCGGGCAGGCCCGGGCCGTTGTCGGTGATGCGGATGGTGACCGCATCGGGCGCGGCCAGCATCTGGACCGCGACTCTGGGCTGCCAGCCCGCGGGTGGGGCCGGGCGCAGCTCGTCCAGCGCCTCGCCGGCGTTCTTCAGCAGGTTGGTGAAGACCTGCCCCATCATCCCCGCATCGGCATCGACGATCACCGGCTGCTCGGGGATCTCGGCGACCAGCGCGCCTTGCAGCGCGTCGCGCTGCATCAGCGCGCTGTCGCGCAGCAGCTTCGCCAGATCGGTTTCCCTGCGGTCCGGCTCGGGCATGCGGGCGAAGCGGCTGAATTCGTCGACGATGCGGCGCAGGTCGCCCGTCTGGCGGATGATGACGCCGGTCAGCTGCTCCAGCGCCTCGGCATCGTCGCCGGCGACGGGGGCGAACTTGCGCTTCAGCCGCTCGGCCGAAAGCTGGATCGGGGTCAGCGGGTTCTTGATCTCATGCGCCACCCGCCGCGCCACGTCGCCCCAGGCCGCCATGCGCTGCGCCGAGACAAGGTCGGTCACGTCGTCCAGCGCCACGACATAGCCTTCCAGGCCGCCGGCGGCGCCGCGCCGGATCGCCATGCGCACCAGCAGGCTTTCGACGCGGCCCTCGCGGGTCAGGCGGATCTCGTCCTGCACCGATTCGGCGACGGAATGCTCCAGCCGCTGAAACAGCGGGGCGAATTCCGGCACCGCATCGGACAGCAGCCGGTCGTGCGCCGCCGCCGGGTCCAGGCCCAGCAGCCGCGTGGCCGAGCGGTTCAGGAAGTCGATCTCGCCCGCCGCGTCCAGGCCGATCACCCCGGCGGTGACCGAGGACAGCACCGAATCGAACAGCCGGCGCTGGTCGTCGGCGGTGCGATAGCTTTCGACCAGCTCCAGCCGCTGCTGCTTCAGCTGCCGGGTCATGCGGTTGAAGGCCTGGCCCAGGGTCTGGATCTCGTCGCCGGTGTCGGGCTCGGGGATCTGCAGGTCCAGGTTGCCCTCGCCCACCTGCTCGGATGCTTCGGCCAGCCGGCCGATCGGGCGCGACAGCCGGTCGGCGAACCACAGCCCCAGCCACATCGCCGCCGCCACCAGCAAAAGCGCGAAGCCCAGATAGACCAGCGAGAACTCCAGCAGGATGCGGCCGCGTTCCTTTTCCAGCCGCTGATAGTCGCCGACGGTCTGGCGGGTGTCGTCCAGAAGGCCCAGCAGCTTGCCGTCCACGTCGCGGGTGACATAGAGATAGCGGTCGGCCAGCGGCGTCAGCGGCACCAGGGCGCGGAATTCGTTGTTCTGCCAGTCCTCGATCAGCACCATGCCCTTGGCCGCCGCCTCGTCGAACTCGGCGGGCGTGGGCTGTTCGTACCAGAACTGATAGCTGCGCTCGCCGCGGGCGCGGATGGTGCCGCTGCCGTCGATGACATAGGCCTCGCGCAGCCCGCGCTGGATCTTGCTTTGATAATCCGTCAACAGCAGCCGCAGGTCGCCGTCGTCCAGCAGCGGCTTGCGCCGCACCTCCTGCATCAGCGCGCCGGCCAGCAGCTTGGCGTCATTGGTCAGGTCGCGGCGATGCTCTTCCTGATAGGCCTCGGCGGCGGAAAGCGAACTGGCCACCACCGACTGCACCTGCCCCGAGAACCAGCCTTCGAGCCCGATGTTCAGCGTCAGCCCGGCAAACAGCGCCACCAGCACCGTGGGCACCAGCGCGATGGTGGCAAAGACGCCGACCAGCCTGGTGTGCAGCCGCGAGCCGGCGGCGGATTTGCGCCGCGCGGCAAAGATGCGCGCCATGCGCGCCACCACCAGCCCGGTCAGCACGATCAGGTAGAGCAGGTCCGCCAACAGCACCAGCCGCAGCGCCGAGCCGCCCGGCTCGGCGGTCGAGAACGGGCCCATGACCGCGAAGGTCAGCGCCGCCAGCACCGGGCCCAGCAGCGCCAGCCCCAGCGTCGCGGCGTTGCGGTAAAGCCGCAGACGCCGCAGACGCGCGACGCGTTCCCATGTGCCTTTGGACAATGTGCCTGCCACTGTGCCCGCCTTCGCCTTCGCCGCTGTGTCGCGGCCTTGCTGTGGCCGTTCAGCGACTAGCGTGCGGCCATCTGTGGCCGTTTTACATCAGCTTGCGGCGCCTTGTCACTTCGATATTCAGGTCGGTGAGCTTCTTGCGCAACGTATTGCGATTTATCCCCAGAAGATCGGCGCATCTCAGCTGATTGCCGCCGGTCGCATCCAGCGCGATCTCCAGCAGCGGCTTCTCGATCTCGCGCAGGATGCGGTCGTAAAGCCCGGGCGGCGGCAAGTCGTCGCCATGCAGGTCGAAATAGCGTTGCAGATGCATCTCGACCGATTGCGCCAGCCGCATGGTCGCCGGCTCGGCCAGCGCCGCGGGCGTGCCGGGCGCGGCGGGGCCGTGGCCGGGCTGGCTCGGCGGCGGCGGCAGGATGGGCGCGGCCTGCGCCAGCGGCGCCGATTCGCTCAGCGCGGCGCGGGCCTCGGCCTCGGTGATCTCGGCCCCGGCGGCGGTCAGCGCCATGCGGCGCATCATGTTTTCCAGCTCGCGCACATTGCCCGGGAAGGCATAGGCGCGGATCAGCGCGGTCGCGCCTTCGGACAGGCTGCGCGCGGGCAGGCCCTGCGCGGCGGCGCGGGCCAGCAGGTGCCGCGCCAGCGGCGGGATGTCGTCCACCCGCGCCCGCAGCGGCGGCACGGTGATCGTCACCCCCGCCAGCCGGTAATACAGGTCGGCGCGCAGCCGGCCGGCCGCGACATCGGCCTGCGGGTCGGGCCCAGTGGTCGAGACCAGGCGCGGCATCTGGTTGCGGCCGGGGCCGACCTCCCAGGCCTCGATCATGCCGATCAGCCGGGCCTGCGCGGCGCTGTCGAAGCCGGCCGGGTCCTCGATCAGCAGCGTGCCGCCCTGGGCGCGGTCGCCGGCGCGGTGGATCGCCTCCTCGGACAGGTCGGCCGAGGTCAGCACGACGAAGCCCGACTCGCGCCGGTCCGACAGGTCATGGAACGAGCGCGCGACCACGGTCTTGCCCACCCCGGCCTCGCCCGCGATCATCACCGGCAGGTCGGCGTTCAGCACCCGCGCCACCATGCGAAACAGGTTCTGCATCGCCGGCGCATGGCCGATCAGCGGCAGGGTCGGGTCGGCCGCGCTTTCCAGCGCGGGCGCGGCCGGCGCCGGGTCCGACTTGCGCACCCGCCGCGCCAGCGCCTGCCCGGCCCGCGTCATCAGGTCGGGCAGGTCGAAGGGCTTCGGCAGATAGTCGAAGGCCGCGGCCTCGGTGGCGCGGATCGCGGTCACGATGGTGTTCTGGGCCGAGATCACGATCACCGGCAGGTCGGGCCGCGCCTTGCGGATGGCCGGGATCATGTCGATGCCGTTGCCGTCGGGCATCATCACATCGGTGATGACCAGGTCGCCCCGGCCCTCCTCGACCCAACGCTGCAACTGCGCCAGCGAGCCGGTGGCATGGACCCGGCAGCCGGCGCGGGTCAGGGCCTGGGTCAGCACCGTGCGGATGGTGCGGTCGTCGTCGGCGATCAGAACGGTGCCGTCCATGGGGAAACCTCAGGCTTTGGGCAGGGAAAGGCGAAAGACGGTGCGACCGGGGCGGGTATCCAGCGCGATCCAGGCGCCGTGGTCGGTGATGATCTTGGACACCAGCGCCAACCCCAGGCCGGTGCCGTTCTCGCGCCCCGAGACGAAGGGCTCGAAGACCTCGGCGACGATGGTTTCGGGGATGCCGGGGCCGTCATCCTCGATCTCGATCTGCAGCGGCAGGCTGCGGCCCTGCGGCTCGGCCTCGGTCGGCGCCAGGCGCAGCGTGCCGTCATAGAAGCTGCGGATGCGGATGGTGCCGCCCTGGCCGGCGCGCTGGATCGCCTCGGCGGCGTTCTTGACCAGGTTCAGGCAGACCTGCACCAGCTGGTCGGCGTCGATCAGCGCCGGCGGCAGCGAGGGGTCGTATTCCGGCACGATGCGCAGCCCGCGGCCAAAGCCGACCGAGGCCGAGCGGCGCACCCGTTCCAGCACGTCATGCACGTTCACCGCCGAAAGCCGCGGCGCCGAGGTGTCGCCGAAGCGTTCGACCTGGTCCAGCAATTCGACGATGCGGCGCGATTCCGCCACGATCAGGTCGGCCAGGTCGCGGTCCTCGGCCGCGAGGTTCATGCCGATCAGCTGCGCGGCGCCCCGGATGCCGGCCAGCGGGTTCTTGATCTCATGCGCCAGCATCTCGGCCATGCCGATGGCCGAGCGCGCGGCCGAGCGCGCGGCCTGGCCGTTGCCCAGCCGGCCGCCGCCGTCCTGCGGCGCGATCAGCACGGCGATGCCGCCCGCGGGGCTGGGCGCGGCGCCGGCGTGGATGGTGCCGAAGCGGTCGGTATGCCCGCCCGAGCGGTCGCCGATCTCGAAGCGCACGCCAGCGCGGTTCAGCGCGTCATGGCCTTCGCGCACGCGGTCCAGGATCGAGCCCAGTGTCGGCACGATGCGCAGCCGCTTCAGGATCTCGGGCCCCTCCAGTGCCAGGCCCAGCGACGAGCGGCAGGACAGGTTCAGGAAGGCCTCGGCCAGGTCGTTCATCGCCGCGATGCGGCCCTGGGCGTCCAGGATGATCGCGGGCAGAGGCAGTGCCGCCCAGTTGGGGCCGACCTCGGCCGGGGTGAAGCCGGCGCCGGTCTCGACCTCGGGGTCGCGGGCCATGTCGGACCTGGGCCGGGCTGTCACGAGGGCACCTCGGTCGCGGGGGAAAACACCGGCGCCGCATCGCCGAAGCCGGCGCGGATCGCGGCCAGCGCCGCCTCGGGGGTCGGCGCGCGCAGAAGCTCGGCGCGGTTCGGGGCGCCGTTCGCCTCGGCATACCAGCCCAGGTGCTTGCGCGCGACGCGCAGGCCCAGCTCGCGGCCGTAAAGCGACAGGATGTCGTCGTAATGCTCGGCCACGGCCTCGGCCAACGCGGCGCCCTGCGGCACCCGCGGCGCGGGCGTGTTCCACAATTCATGCGCGATCTGCGCCAGCCGCCAGGGCGCGCCCTGGGCGCCGCGGCCGACCATGACCGCATCGGCGCCCGATCGCGCCAGCGCCAGCCGCGCCGAGGCCGCATCGACCACGTCGCCGTTGGCGACCAGCGGCGGCCGGCCCGGCAGGTTCGCCACCGCCCGGATCGCCGCCCAATCGGCGCTGCCGGTATAGAATTGCGCCCGGGTCCGGCCGTGCACGGTCAGCATGCGCACCCCCGCCCCGGCGGCGCGGGCCGCGAGTTCCGGCGCGTTCAGGCAATCGCCGTCCCAGCCCAGCCGCATCTTCAGCGTCACCGGCAGGTCGGGCACGGCGGCGACCACCGCGTCGATCAGGCCCAGCGCGTGGTCGAGATCGCGCATCAAGGCCGCCCCCGACAGCCCGCCCGTGACCTTCTTGGCCGGGCAGCCCATGTTGATATCGACGATGCGCGCGCCCATGCCGGCGACGATGCGGGCGGTCTCGGCCATGGCCCCGGCCTCGCGCCCGGCGATCTGGACGCTGACCGGCGCCGCGCCCTCGGTCAGCGCCTTGGCGCGGACGGCGGCGCGGGTCGAGGGCCGCGGCGTCACCATCTCGGTCGAGGCGACCATCTCGCTGACCATCAGCCCGGCCCCGCCGTGGCGCTGGACGGCGCGGCGAAAGGCCAGGTCGGTGATGCCCGCCATCGGCGCCAGGAAGACCGGGGCGCCAAGGGCGATATCGCCAAGAAGGATCGGTTCGGGTCGCGTCATGAAAGAACTCGTAGGCCGGGCCGTGGGAATGCGAAAGAAAACGGCTGCTGCCCGATCCGTGGGCGGTCGCATGCCGGGAGGATTTGCCGTGATTTTGTGCTTGATGCCGAAATAACGTGCAGGCGGCGACTCGTCAAATGTCGCGACGGTTCCTAAGTGCCGTCGCAGCCGCGCTGGCCGCAGGGGCGCGGTCCGGCTAGACTGGGGCGCTACTGACAACGGGAGCCGGCGCATGTTTCTTTCGGTCTTCGACATCTTCAAGATCGGGGTCGGCCCCTCGTCCTCGCATACCATGGGGCCGATGGTCGCCGGCGGGCGCTTCCTCGACGCGCTGCGGGCGCAGCCGTTCAAGGCGCATGGCCTGCGCGCCAGCCTGCACGGCAGCCTGGCCTTTACCGGCAAGGGCCATGCCACCGACCGCGCCACCATCCTGGGCCTGGCCGGATTCCTGCCCGAGACCATGGATGCCGAGGCCGCCGAGGCCGTGCTGGAGGCGAACCGCCAGAGCCGCGTGCTGACGCCGCGCGACCTGGGCGAGCTGCATTTCGACCCAGGCCGCGACCTGGTCTTCGACTTCGACCGGGCGCTGGCCGGCCACGCCAACGGCATGATCCTGATGGCGACCGACGCCCAGGGCGACGTGATCTTCAGCGAGACCTATTATTCCATCGGCGGCGGCTTCGTGCTGACCGAGGCGGAACTGGCCGCGCGCGGCGACGACACCCGCACCGACGCCTCGCCCAAGGTACCCTATCCCTTCGCCCAGGCTGCCGAGATGCTGGAGATGGCCGCGAAATCGGGCAAGTCCATCGCCCAGATGAAGCGCGACAACGAGCGCGTGTTCCGCAACGACGCCGAGATCTCGGCCGGCATCCACCGGATCTGGCAGGTGATGCGCGACTGCATCGACCGGGGCCTGGAGGCGCGCGGCATCCTGCCCGGCGGGCTGTCGATCCGCCGCCGCGCCGCCGGCATCCACGAGGCCCTGAAGGCCGAGGCCGGCATGAACCTGACCGCGCCGCATGTCATCAACGACTGGATGTCGATGTATGCCATGGCGGTGAACGAGGAGAATGCCGCCGGCGGCCAGGTCGTCACCGCGCCGACCAATGGCGCGGCGGGCGTGGTGCCGGCGGTGATCCGCTATTGGCTGGACCATGTGCCTGGCGCCTCGGAACGCCAGATCGACGAATTCCTGCTGACCGCCTCGGCGGTGGGCGGGCTGATCAAGCACAATGCCTCGATCTCGGGCGCGGAATGCGGCTGCCAGGCCGAGGTGGGCAGCGCCTCCGCCATGGCGGCGGCGGGGCTGTGCGCCGTGCTGGGCGGCAGCGTCGAGCAGGTGGAAAACGCCGCCGAGATCGCGCTGGAGCATCACCTGGGCATGACCTGCGACCCGGTCGCCGGCCTGGTGCAGGTGCCCTGCATCGAAAGGAACGGCCTGGGCGCGATCAAGGCCGTCAGCGCCGCCAGCCTGGCGCTGCGCGGCGACGGCAAGCATTTCGTGCCGCTGGACGCCGCCATCGAGACCATGCGCCAGACCGGCCGCGACATGATGGACAAGTACAAGGAAACCTCGCTGGGCGGGCTGGCGGTCAACGTGCCGAACTGCTGAGGGGCGCGGATCTTTGCTGAAATCCCTGCGCCGGCTGGCCGCAAGCCCTGTCGGCGCTTGCCCAATCCCGGGCCTTCCTGTAGCCAATAAGGCATAAGGAAAACCCATGGAACCGGGACAGAGCAGATGAAATTCCGTTCGGCTTTCGCCGTTCTCTCGATGACTGTTGCCTTGGCCGCTTGCGGAAACCTGCCTTGGCAGCAGGAAGACCGCGCCGCCGACACCCCCGCCCATTCCGGCCCGCCCGGCGTGTCGCCGCTGGAGCAGCCGATCGAAACCGGGGCCGAGCAGAAGCCGGTCGCCACGGCCGAGGCCAGCACCATGGGCACCGCGATCTTCCGCGCCGCGGGCGCCGGCTGGACCGCCACCGCCGGCGACAAGACCGCCGTCTATGAACGCCCGGGCGCCAAGTCGGTGGGCGTGACCGTGCGCCGCATGACCTATGCCAAGGGCGTCGAGTTCATCGGCAACATGAACGGCCAGGTCTTTGCGCTGAACATCCGCGCCGAAGGCTGCGAGGTCGGCGGGCAGAAGACCCCGTTCACCGCCAACCTGCGCGTCGGCAGCCAGCGCCTGACCGGCTGCGCCATGCCGACCGACAGCCTGCCCAAGGCGCAGGTCAAGGCCTCGTCCGCCGCGCCGAAGCCGAAGTCGACGCCGAAGCCCGCCGCCCCGGCCGCGAAGCCGGCCGAGCCGAAGCCCGCGCCGACCACCGAGCCCGCGGCGCCGGAAACCCCGGCGGCCACGACTCCGGCCACGACCACGCCGGAAACCACGCCGACGACGACACCGGCCACGACGACGCCCGCGACGCCGGCCCCGGCGACCGAGGCGCCGGCGGCCTCGACGCTCCCGGCCACGACCGAGGCTCCGGCCGCAACCACGACCGAGACCCCGGCTCCGGCCGAGACCGCGCCCGCCACCACCGAGACGCCGGCGGCGCCTAGCGGCACGACCGGCAGCGCCACCACGCCGGCGCCGATCCTGCCGGTGCCCGAGGCGACGGATTCGACCACGACCACTGAGTAAGCCCGACGATCCCGGCGCCGCGCGGACAGATCCCGCGCGGCGCCGGCCCCTCCGCCAGCACCAGGCTGCGCGCCATGACCTGAAAGGATCCGCCGATGCGCGCCCATTCGCTTCTTACCCGCCGCCTGATGGCGACGACCGTGCCGGCCCTGCTACTTCTGGGCCTGGCCGCCGGTCCGGCCCGGACCGATCCGATGATCGGCGACGTGATGAACAGCTACGGCCTGGCCGGCGGCGTCGAGACGCCGACCGCCGAGATGCTGCCCGACGCCACGCTGGGCGGAACCGTGTCCTACAACAAGGCGGCGCGGCGCCATAACGTGATCTTCCAGCTGCATCCGCGCATCACCACCGCGCTGCGCTATTCCCGGGTCGAGGGCATCAACGACCACAACGAGCTGGGCCATATCTGGGACCGCTCGTTCGACATCCGCTTTGCCGTGGTGGATGAGGCCGGTTGGCGCCCCGCCGTGGCCATCGGCCTGCAGGACTTCCTGGGCACCGGCATCTATTCCGGCGAATACATCGTCGCCACCAAGACCATCACGCCCCGGCTGCGCGCCAGCGTCGGCATCGGCTGGGGCACGCTGGGGGGCAATCCGCGCCTGATCGAGATCGGCGACACCGGCGGCAAGCCGCAGGTCGACGAATGGTTCCGCGGCAAGGCCCGGCCCTTCGGCTCGATCACCTGGCAGGCCACCGACAAGCTGCGGCTGGTGGCGGAATATTCCAACGACAAGTATCTGGTCCGCAACCTGTTCCCCAACGGCCATGTCGAGGAGATCCCGCAGGGCGACGGCGAGCCGGGCAGCAAGCTGAACCTGGGCGCCTATTACACCTTCAGCCCCAGCTATCAGGTCGGGCTCTATACCATCGGCGGCGACATGTTCGGCGCCCAGTTCAGCTTTGCGCTGAACCCGCGCAACGCGCCCTTCCCCTCGGGCCTGGAAAAGGCGCCGGCGCCGGTCAAGCCGCGCCCCGCGCCCTCGGCCGATCCCGAGGGCTGGTCGGGCGCCTGGTCGGCCGATCCGACCGCGCAGCCGGCGATCCAGACCGCCCTGGCCGGGGCGCTGAAGGACGAGGGCCAGATCCTCGAATCCATGTCCCTGTCCGGGAACCGGGCCGAGGTCCGCATCCGCAACACCCGCTATATCCAGCAGTCCGAGGCCGTGGGCCGCACCGCCCGGCTGATGACCCGCGCGCTGCCGCCCTCGGTCGAAACGCTGGTCATCACCTCGAACACCGACGGCATGGCGACCTCGTCCGTGGTGCTGAAGCGTTCGGACGTCGAGCGGCTGGAGAATACCGAGGCCGGCCGCATCGCCGATGCCTCGCAGCTGGTCGATGCCGATCCGCGGCCGGGCGACCTGGTCACGACGCCGGGCCTGTTCCCGCGCTTCCGCTGGAACCTGGCGCCCTATCTGGACATCGGGCTGTTCGACCCGCAGGACCCGCTGCGCTATGAGACCGGCGCGCAGTTGAAGGCGAGCTACGAGTTCATGCCGGGGCTGATCGTCTCGGGCACCATCCGCCAGCGCGCCTTCGGCAGCATGGAGCAGCGCGGCCCCGGCATTCCGCCCGAGCTGAACGGTGGCGTGCGCGGGGACCATTACACGCCCGAGGAATATGTCTCGGACCCGGCGAACGAGTATTTCCGTGGCGTGCCGCGGGTCCGCTCGGACACCCGCATGTATACCGGCAACGACAGCCCGACGATCCCCGAGCTGACGCTGGCCTGGTATGCCCAGCCGACCGAGGCGATCTATTCCCGCGTCACCGTCGGCCTGCTGGAGCGCGCCTATGGCGGCGTCTCGACCGAGGTGCTGTGGAAGCCGGCGAATTCGCCGCTGGCCTTCGGCGCCGAGGTGAACCGGGTCAAGAAGCGCGACTTCGAGGATGTCTTCGGCTTCCGCGACTATGAGGTCACGACCGGCCATGTCTCGGCCTATTACGAATTCGCCAATGGCTTCACCGCGCAGCTGGACGTCGGCAAATACCTGGCCGGCGACAAGGGCGCGACCTTCACCCTGACGCGCGAATTCGCCAATGGCTGGCGCATCGGCGCCTTTGCCACCAAGACCGACCTCAGCGACAAGGAATTCGGCGAAGGCTCCTTTGACAAGGGGCTGACGATCTCGATCCCGGTGGCCTGGGCCATCGGCACGCCGACCCGCGACCGCGCCGGCAGCACGCTGCGTTCGCTGTCGCGTGACGGCGGCGCGCGGCTGAACGTCGACGGCCGGCTCTACGACAAGGTCCGGGACGCGCAATCGGTCAAACTCTATCAAGGCTGGGGGAGGTTCTGGCGATGATTTCGGCCCGCATGACCAAGGCGGCGCTGTCCGCTACTCTGATCGCCGGCCTTGCCGCCTGCGGCAACGACGACAGCGGCAACCAGACCAACCCGGTGCTGATCGCCGCCAAGGCGGCCGGCAGCACCGCGACCCGGATCCGCGGCGGCAAGGCCGAGGCGCCGGCCGAGGCCCCGCGCACGCCCGAGCAGATGGCCGCCGAGGCGCTGCGGGTCAACCCCGCGCCACTGGTCATGGTCGGCTTCGAATCGCTGGGCCGCACCCAGGTCATGGCGATGACCGGGCAGAACGGCGGTTTGCGCACCTATATGGCGCCCTCGAAAGAGGCGCTGATCATCCGCGACGGCATGGTGGTCGGCACGCGCGGCTTCGGCCACGACCTGTCGGTCGCCGAGCCGCAGACCGAGCCGCTGATCCGCGCCGGCCGGGCCGGCAGCGCGCCGCGGGTCATGCGCTATTTCAGCGGCGACGGGCTGGAGCGGCCGCTGAACTTCGACTGCTCGGTGGCTCCCGGCCCCAAACCGGGCGTGGTGGTGGAAAGCTGCGAGGGCCATGGCGCGCGGTTCCAGAACAATTACGCGCCTCAGGGCGGGCATTTGCCGGTGTCGCGGCAATGGCTGGGCCCGCAGCTGGGCTATGTCACCATCCAGACCCTGCGGCCCTGACAAGGGCCGGGCGGCAGCGCAAAACCGGCCTCTTGGGGCCGGTTTTTTCATGGGCGCGTCGTTGCGACGGCAGCACGGCCGCTGGGGTATTTGGAAAACAAAGAAGGCACGAGGCTGGGCCTTGCGATGGCGGGCCCGCGCAAAAAAGCAAAGGGGCTGGCACGAGGCCAGCCCCTGTACGCTTACGGAACCGAAGTCCCGTTGAGCGATTAGCTGTCGTCGTCGTCCGAAGCGACGGCGGCGATGACGCCCAGCAGCAGCAGGGCCGGGACGACGAGGCCAGCGTTCGACGAAGCGGGCTTCTCGTCGACGACGACCGGCTCAACTTCCACGACGGGGGCAACGTAACCGCCGGCCAGAGCCGACGAAGCCGTCAGGCCGAGGGCCAGGGCGAAGGTAGCGAATTTGGTCATGATCATGCTCCGTTCAGTACTTTGAAGGCTGCCGTTTCCGGCAACATCATTGGGACAGTCGCATAAACCCAAGGACTTGGAAAGCGGTCTTGATGGGAAGCTTCTGCGCGCCACAGGCAACTGTTGCATAATAGCCAACACCTCGCGCTCTAGGCGAGATGCCGCCGGCCCGCCGGCCGAAACCTGCCGGCCGCCGAGACGGGTCAGCATGGGGTCATTTCCGGCAAAGCACCAGAGTAAAAGCATAAATCAGCGCGGAAATCGCCACGATGGACGGGCCGGCCGGCGTATCGAGCCACAGGCTGGCCCAAAGCCCGCCCAGCACCGCGACGGCACCGATGGCGGTGGCGGAACCGGCCATCTGTTCGGGCGTTGCAGAGAATCCCCGTGCCGCCGCGGCCGGCACGATCAGCATGGCCGAGACCAGCAGCGCCCCCACGATCCGAATCGCGATCGCCACCACCAGCGCCAGCGCGAGCGACAGGATCAGCCGCTCGCGCGCCGGGTCGATGCCGGCGGCCATGGCCAGTTCCTCGTTCACCGAGGCCGTCACCAGCCGCTGCCAGCGCCAGGCCAGCAGCGCAATCACCGCCGCCGCCCCGCCCCAGATCCAGGCCAGGTCCGCCTTGCCCACCGCCAGGATGTCGCCGAACAGGAAGGCGTCGAGCCCAGTGCGCAGCGCGGGCACGAAGCTGACCGCGACCAGCCCCAGCGCCAGCGCGCTATGCGCCAGCACCCCCAGCACCGTGTCCATGGACTGGCCGCGCCCTGTCAGATGCGCCACCGCCAGCGCCATGGCCAGCGCCACGCCCAGCGTGCCGAGATAGACCGGCAGCGAAAAGGCAAAGCTCAGCGCCACGCCCAAGATCGCCGCATGCGCGGTCGAATCGCCGAAATAGGCCATGCGCCGCCAGACCACGAAGGAGCCCAGCGCGCCGGTCGCCAGCACAAGGCCAAGCCCGGCCAGCACGGCACGGGTCAGGAAATCGTCAAGCATGGGGCCTCAGTGCTCATGGGCGCAGGCCGGGCCGTGATGATGGCCCTCTGCGACGTGGTCGTGATCGTGATCGTGGTGATGCTGGTAGAGCGCCAGCGTGCCCTGCGCCTCGGCGCCGAAAAGGGCGCGATAGGCGGGCGCGGCGCTGACCGCCTGCGGCGTGCCCTCGCAGCAGACATGGCCGTTCAGGCAGACCACCCGGTCCGAGGCCCGCATCACCACCAGCAGGTCGTGGCTGACCATCAGCACGGCGGCGCCGGTCCGGGCGCGGACCTCTTCGATCAGCTTGTAGAAGGCGACGATGCCGGGCTGGTCCAGCCCCTGCGTCGGCTCGTCCAGCACCAGCAGCTGCGGATCGTTGAGCAGCGCGCGGGCCAGCAGCACGCGCTGGAACTGCCCGCCCGAAAGCGCGGTGATCTGGCGCGATTGCAGGCCCGGCACGCCGGTGCGGTCCAGCACCGCCGCCGCCTCGGCATCACCGACGCGGCGCGGCAGCGACAGGAAGCGGCGCACGGTCATCGGCATGGCGCGCTCGATGTTCACGCGCTGCGGCACGTAGCCGATGCGCAGGCCCGGCGCGCGCTCGACGCGCCCCGAATCCAGCGCCAGATGGCCCAGCAGCGCCCGGATCAGCGTCGATTTGCCCGAGCCGTTCGGGCCCACCACGGTGACGATCTCGGCCGGGGCGATGCGGAAATCGACATGGCTCAGCACCGGCAGGTCGGCGCCGGCATGGCTGACCGACAGGTCGGCGGCGCGGATCAGCGCCGTCACAGCCCGGCCTCGCGGCAGCGGGCGCAGAGGCCCAAGAGTTCGACCGTGCTGCGCTCGATCCCGAAGCCGGCGCTGGCGGCGAGGCCGGTGAGCGCGGCGCGAAGCTGGGCCGAATCGGCCTCGGCCACCTGCTCGCAACCGCGGCAGATCAGGAAGGCGGGCGAATGGTCGCGTTCGGCCGAGAGGCAGGCGGCATAGGCGTTCAGCCGCTGCACGCGATGGGCAAGTCCTTGCTCGACCAGGAAATCCAGCGCGCGATAGGCTACGGGCGGCTGCTTGCCGAAACCCTCGGCCGAGAGGCGCTCCAGCACCTCATAGGCGCCCATGGCGCGGTGCGATTCCAGCAGGATTTCCAACGCACGGCGGCGCACCGGGGTCAGGCGCACGCCCTCGGCCTTGGTCTGGCTTTCGGCGCGGGCCAGGACGGCGGCGGCGCAATGCGCGTGGTCGTGGTCGTGGAACGGGTCGGCGGGGTCATCATGCATGATGTGATACTATTACAATTTCACTTGACGAGTTACGATATAACATAAATAACTCTGGCGTTTCCGCAAGAGAGCCCAGACATGACCCGACACGCCCTTCTTCTTTCCGTTGCCCTGGCCGCCCCGGCCCTGCCCGCCCTGGCCGAGGTGCCGCGCGTGCTGGCGGATACGCCGGTCACCGCCGCGCTCGTCCAGCAGGTCATGGGCGAGCTGGGCCAGCCCGAGGCGCTGCTGGCGGCGGGCAGCGATCCGCATCACTATCAGCTGCGCCCGAGCCAGGCACGCAGCCTTCAGGACGCCGACCTGCTGGTCTGGGTCGGCCCGGCGCTGACGCCCTGGCTGGAGCGGCCGGCCGCCGGCCTGGCCGCAAAGGGCGCCGCGCTGGCGCTGCTGGAGCAACCGGGCACGCAGCTGCGGGATTTCGCCGGCGGGGACGAGCATGAGCATGAGCATGAACATGAGCATGAGCATGAGGACCATGCCGGGGATCACGGCCATAATCACGGCGACGACGGCCATGATCACAGCGGGCTCGACCCGCATGCCTGGCTTGACCCCGACAATGCCGCGACCTGGGTGCAGGGCATCGCCGCCGCCCTGTCGCAGCGCGACCCCGACCATGCCGAGACCTATGCCGCCAATGCCAGCAAGGCGGCGGCCGAGATCGCCGCGCTGGACGGCGCGCTGAAGGCGCAGCTGGCGCCGGTGCAGGGCAAGCGATTCGTGGTCTTCCACGATGCCTATGGCTATTTCACCGATCATTACGGGCTGCAGCCGGCCATCGCGGTCAGCCTGGGCGATGCCTCGACGCCGTCGGCGGCGCGGCTGAAGACGATTCGCAACCAGATCGCCGCCGAGGGCGCCGCCTGCGCCTTTCCCGAGGCGAATCACGACCCCCGCCTGATCGCCGCCGTGACCGAGGGCAGCGCCACCCGGGCCGGCGCCGCGCTGGACCCCGAGGGCAGCACGGCCGAGCCCGGCGCCGCGCTTTATGCCACGCTGCTGCGCGGCATGGCCGGGGCGCTGGCGGACTGCCTGGGACAGGACTGAGTCATTATCTCCAGTCCAAACCGAACGGGCGCCGCATCGGCGCCCGTTTTTATTTGCCGAAAACAGTCGGTTACGGAATCCGAAAATTCCCGACTATTTCCCTTTGACATCTCTGAGCGAATTTGTCAGGTTACGCTTACCGCGACAGAAACCAACACGAGGACATGGACATGACCGCGACCCGCCCCGCCGAATTCACGCGTCCCGGCGTCATCGCCCTGCAGCGCCTGCCCGAACATGATGCCGAAGCCCTGACCGCGGGCGGCAACCAGGCGCTGATCGTCCTGGGCGACCAGGTCTATAACCTGCGCATCACCCGGGCCGGCAAGCTGATCCTCACCAAGTAAGCGTCCACGCCGCGCCAGCACCGCAGCCATCATGCGCCTTGGGCCGCGCGGCCGGCGCCTGCGCAGGGCCGTGAAATTCCGGGCGGCGCGGTTTCCCGACGCCACCCGCCATGCCGATGCGGTCAGCCGCGTTTCGGCCCCTTTCCCTCAGGCCGCGCTCCCTTGCCGGGGGCGCGGCCGCTTTTTGCCGGGCCGCCCGGACGTTGGCCGGTTTTGGGGCCGGGTTTGCCGCCGGGCTTGGGGCCGCGCATCGGCTTGCCCTCGCCCCGCGGCTTGAAGCCGCCCTCGGCCTTGTCGGCGCGCGGCTTGAAGCCCCGGCCACCCTCGGCCGGGCGCGGGCCGGATTTGAAACCGGGCTTGCCCGGGCGCTCGGGACGATCCGAATCGTCGCGGCGGGCGAGGGGCTTGCGGTCGCCGTCGCCCCGCTTGGCAAAGGGTTTGCGGTCGCCTTCCTCGCGTTTGGCATATGGCTTGCGATCACCGTCCTCGCGCCGCGCGAACGGTTTCCGATCACCCTCCTCGCGGCGGGCAAAAGGCTTGCGCTCGCCGTCCTCGCGGCGCGCATAGGGTTTGCGGTCACCATCCTCGCGCTTGGCATAGGGTTTCCGATCGCCGTCCTCGCGCCGCACAAACGGCTTGCGGTCACCCTCCTCGCGGCGGGCAAAAGGCTTGCGCTCGCCATCCTCGCGCCGGGCAAAGGGCTTCCGGTCCCCGTCATCCCGCCGCGCGAAAGGCTTGCGCGGCCGCTCGTCGGCCTCGCCGCGCGCGGCGCCGCGTTCGCGGAAGCTGCGGGGCTTTTCCTCGGTCTCGCCGGTCAGCAGCCCGCCCAATTGGTCGCGCAGCACCTTGCGCTTGACCTCGCGGACCTCGTTCTCCTCGAGCCCGGTCAGCTTGAACGGCCCATAGCCGATGCGGATCAGCCGGTTCACGATCAGCCCGACATGGGACATGGCGCGGCGGATCTCGCGGTTCCTGCCCTCGCGGATGCCGACGGTCAGCCAGGCATTGGCGCCCTGCTGGCTGTCCAGGCTGATCTCCATCGGCGCGAATTCCTCGCCCTCGATGGTCACGCCCCGGCGCAAAGGCGCGAAGGTCAGGTCGTTCGGCGTGCCGTTCACCCGCACGCGATAGCGCCGCAGCCAGCCGGTGGTCGGCAGTTCCAGCCGCCGCTTCAGCTCGCCGTCGTTGGTCAGCAGCAGCAGCCCCTCGGAGTTCAGGTCCAGCCGGCCGACGGTCATCACCCGCGGCAGGTCGCGCGGCAGGGCGTCGAACACGGTCTGGCGGCCCTTCTCGTCGCTTTCGGTCGTGACCAGGCCCAGGGGCTTGTAATACATCCACAGCCGCGTCTCCTGCGGCGCTTCCAGCGGCTTGCCGTCGACGCGGATCTTGTCCTGGGGCGTCACGTCCAGCGCCGGGCTGTCGATCTTTTGCCCGTTCACGGTCACGCGGCCCTCGACGATCATGCGCTCGGCCTCGCGGCGGCTGGCGACGCCGGCGCGGGCCATCACCTTGGCGATGCGGTCGGATTGCGGATTGGCGGACGGATCTTGGGCGGTCTCGGGGGTGTCTTCGGTCATGGCGATCTCCTGCGCATCGCTGCGGTGGCAAAGCGGGCAATCTAGGCCGAACGCATGAGGATGGAAAGCAGTTCTTGCACGGGCGCCGCACGCGCGCGAAAAGCACCGCCATGGATTTCGCCTCGCATATGCCCGATGCGCTGGAAGAGGCGCGCGCCGCCGCCCGCCGCGACGAGGTGCCGGTCGGCGCGGTGCTGGTCGGCGCCGATGGCCGCGTGCTGGCGCGGGCCGGCAACCGCACGCGCGAGCTTTGCGACCCGACCGCCCATGCCGAGATCCTGGCCATCCGCGCGGCCTGCGCCGCGCTGGGGTCGCAACGCCTGCCCGGCGCGCGGCTGTGGGTGACGCTGGAGCCCTGCCCGATGTGCGCCGCGGCGATTTCCGCCGCCCGCATCGCGGTGCTCTACTACGGCGCCGAGGACCCGCGCATGGGCGGGGTGCGCCATGGCGCCCGGGTCTTCGACCATCCGCAATGCCACCACCGGCCAGAGATCATTGACGGCATTTCGGCAGGAGAATCGCGCATTCTGCTGAGAAACTTCTTTATCGCGCGGCGATCTGACGACATGACCGGCGCATGACACTGCCGAAACAGACTGCTTGCGCTGCAGCGCAGCATCTCTAATGTGCCCGCTCGGGCGAACACAGGGGGGCGATATGTTCCGCAAGATCTTGGTTGCGAACCGTGGCGAGATTGCGATCCGCGTGATGCGGGCGGCGAACGAGCTCGGGAAGAAGACGGTGGCGGTCTATGCCGAGGAGGACAAGCTGGGCCTGCACCGCTTCAAGGCGGACGAGGCCTACCGGATCGGCGAGGGGCTGGGGCCGGTCGCGGCCTATCTCTCGATCCCCGAGATCATCCGCGTCGCCAAGGAATCCGGCGCCGACGCCATCCATCCGGGCTATGGCCTGCTCAGCGAGAACCCCGATTTCGTCGACGCCTGCCAGGCCGCCGGCATCGCCTTCATCGGGCCGAGCGCCGACACCATGCGCGCGCTCGGCGACAAGGCCAGCGCCCGGCGCGTCGCGATCCAGGCCGGCGTGCCGGTGATCCCGGCGACCGAGGTCTTGGGCGAGGACATGGAGGCGATCAAGGCCGAGGCGGCCGAGATCGGCTATCCGCTGATGCTGAAAGCCTCCTGGGGCGGCGGCGGGCGCGGCATGCGGCCGATCATGGGCCCCGAGGAACTGCCCGAGAAGGTGCGCGAGGGACGGCGCGAGGCCGAGGCCGCCTTCGGCAATGGCGAGGGTTACCTGGAAAAGATGATCCTGCGCGCCCGCCATGTCGAGGTGCAGCTCCTGGGCGACAGCCACGGCGGGCTTTACCATCTTTATGAACGCGACTGCACCGTGCAGCGCCGCAACCAGAAGGTCGTCGAACGCGCGCCCGCGCCCTATCTGACCGAGGACCAGCGCGCCGAGGTCTGCGCGCTGGCTCTGAAGATCGGCCGCGCCGTCGGCTATCAGAACGCCGGCACCGTCGAATTCCTGATGGATATGGACAGCCAGCAGTTCTACTTCATCGAGGTGAACCCGCGCGTCCAGGTCGAGCATACCGTGACCGAGGAGGTCACCGGCATCGACATCGTGCAGTCCCAGATCCTGATCGCCGAAGGCGCGACGCTGGCCCAGGCCACCGGCGCCGCCAGCCAGCAGGACGTGCACCTGAATGGCCACGCCCTGCAATGCCGGGTCACGACCGAGGACCCGCTGAACAACTTCATCCCGGACTACGGCCGCATCACCGCCTATCGCTCGGCCACCGGCAACGGCATCCGGCTCGATGGCGGCACCGCCTATTCCGGCGGCGTCATCACCCGCTTCTACGATTCGCTGCTGGTCAAGGTCACCGCGCATGCCCAGACCCCGGAAAAGGCCATCGCCCGCATGGACCGGGCGCTGCGCGAGTTCCGGGTGCGCGGCGTGGCGACGAATATCGAATTCGTCATCAACCTGCTGAAACACCCGACCTTCCTTGACGACAGCTATACGACCAAGTTCATCGATACCACGCCGGACCTGTTCGCGTTCCGCAAGCGCCGCGACCGGGCGACGAAACTGCTGGTCTATATCGCCGACATCACCGTCAATGGCCATCCCGAGACCGCCGGCCGGCCGCTGCCGCCGGCCGAGGCCCGCGCCCTGGTGCCGCCCGCAGCCAAGGCCGAGCCGGCGCCGGGCACGCGGCAATTGCTGGAGAGCCAGGGCCCGAAGGCCGTCGCCGACTGGATGCTGGCGCAGAAGCGGCTGCTGATCACCGACACCTCGATGCGCGACGGCCACCAGAGCCTGCTCGCCACGCGGATGCGCTCGATCGACATGATCCGGGTCGCGCCCTCTTACGCCGCGAACTTGGCCGGCCTGTTCTCGGTCGAATGCTGGGGCGGCGCGACCTTCGACGTCGCCTATCGCTTCCTGCAGGAATGCCCCTGGCAGCGGCTGCGCGACCTGCGCGCGCGCATGCCGAACCTGATGACGCAGATGCTGCTGCGGGCCTCGAACGGCGTCGGCTATACCAATTACCCCGACAATGTGGTGCAGGAATTCGTGCGCCAGGCGGCGAAGACCGGGGTGGACGTGTTCCGGGTCTTCGACAGCCTGAACTGGACCCCGAACATGCGCGTCGCCATGGATGCGGTGATCGAGGCCGGCAAGATCTGCGAGGGCACGATCTGCTATACCGGCGACCTGCTGGACCCGGCGCGCTCGAAATACGACCTGCAATACTATCTGAAAATGGCGCGCGAACTCAGCGACGCCGGCGCGCATGTGCTGGGGCTGAAGGACATGGCGGGGCTGTTGAAGCCGGCCTCGGCCAGCATCCTGGTGAAGGCGCTGAAGGACGAGATCGGCCTGCCGGTCCACTTCCACACCCATGACACCGGCGGCATCGCCGGGGCGACGATCCTGGCCGCCGCGGCGGCGGGGGTCGATGCGGTCGACTGCGCCATGGACGCGCTGTCGGGCAATACCTCGCAGGTCTGCCTGGGCTCGGTGGTCGAGGCGCTGCGCCACACCGAGCGCGACACCGGGCTCGACATCCGCGCCATCCGCGAGATCTCGAACTACTGGGAGGCGGTGCGCGAGCAATATGCCGCCTTCGAGAGCGGCTTGCAGGCCCCGGCCTCCGAGGTCTGGCTGCACGAGATGCCCGGGGGCCAGTTCACCAACCTCAAGGCGCAGGCGCGCTCGCTGGGGCTGGAGGAACGCTGGCACGAGGTCGCCCAGGCCTATGCCGACGCGAACCGGACGTTCGGCGACATCGTCAAGGTCACGCCCAGTTCCAAGGTGGTGGGCGACATGGCGCTGATGATGGTGGCGCAGGGGCTTTCGCGCCAGCAGGTCGAGGATCCCTCGGTCGAGGTCGCCTTCCCCGACTCGGTCGTCGACATGATGAAGGGCAACCTGGGCCAGCCGCCCGGGGGCTGGCCGGCGGCCTTGCAGAAGAAGGTGCTGAAGGGCGAGGCCCCGCTGACCACCCGCCCCGGCGCCTCGATGCCGCCGGTGGACCTGGAGGCGACCCGGGCCGAGGTCGAGGCGCTTCTGGAAGGCAAGACCGTCGATGACGAGGATCTGAACGGCTATCTGATGTATCCCAAGGTCTTCCTCGACTACATGGGCCGGCACCGGATGTATGGCCCGGTGCGCACGCTGCCGACGCGGACCTTCTTCTACGGCATGGAGCCGGGCGAGGAGATCGCGGCCGAGATCGACCCCGGCAAGACGCTGGAGATCCGCCTGCAGGCCATCGGCGAGACCGACGAGACCGGCGAGGTCAAGGTGTTCTTTGAACTCAACGGCCAGCCCCGGGTGATCCGGGTGCCGAACCGCCTGGTCAAGGCGCAGACCGCCGCCCGTCCCAAGGCCGACCCCGCGAACGAGGGCCATGTCGGCGCGCCGATGCCCGGCGTCGTCGCCTCGGTCGCGGTCGCGGTCGGCCAGAAGATCAACCTGGGCGACATGCTCTTGACCATCGAGGCGATGAAGATGGAAACCGGCCTCCACGCCGACCGCGCCGGCACGGTCAAGGCCCTCCACGTCACCCCAGGACAGGCCGTCGACGCAAAGGACCTCCTGGTCGAAATCGAATAGGGCGCCGTTCCGGCGTCAGCAGAACGGGCCGGATGCCGCGCGCATCCGGCCCTTTTTCATGCGCGCGAACCCCGGCGGCGCGACGAAGCCGCGCAGGTGTCGCGGTCTCTTGCATACATTCGCATAATCGAATATATCACAGATGAAATTCCGCATCCCGCCCGCCAAGCACGAGGTTTTCCCATGAATGCGCATCCGGAAGTGACAGGGTTCTACGAGGCGCGGACCGGCTCGGTGCAATATGTGGTGGCCGACCCCGCGACCGGGGATTGCGCGATCATCGACCCGGTTCTGGACTATGACGAGAAATCCGGCGCCACCGCCACCATCGAGGCGGACCGCATCCTGAACTTCATCGCCGACAAGGGCTATCGGGTGCAGTGGATCCTGGACACCCATCCCCATGCCGACCATTTCTCGGCCGCCGACTATCTGCGCCGCAAGACCGGCGCGCCGGCCGCCATCGGCGAGAAGGTGGTCGAGGTGCAGAAGCTGTGGAACGGCTTCTACAACCGCGAGATGCCCGCCGACGGCAGCCAGTGGGACCGGCTTTTCGCCGAGGGCGACACCTTCAGCGTCGGGACCATCCCCGCCCGGGTCATGTTCTCGCCCGGCCATACGCTCGCCTCGGTCACCTATGTCATCGGCGACGCGGCCTTCGTGCATGACACGCTGTTCATGCCCGACAGTGGCACGGCGCGGGCCGATTTCCCCGGCGGCAATGCGGCGGTGCTGTGGCGCTCGATCCAGGCCATTCTGGCCCTGCCGGACGACACCCGCATCTTCACCGGCCACGACTATTGTCCGGGCGGGCGGCCGCCGCGCTGGGAATCGACCGTGGCCGAGCAGAAGCGCCAGAACCCGCATGTCGCCGGCATGGACGAGGCCGGCTTCGTCGCCACGCGCGAGGCGCGCGACAAGACCCTGCCGATGCCCAAGCTGATCCTGCACGCCTTGCAGGTGAACACCAATGCCGGCCGGCTGCCCGAGCCGGAATCGAATGGCCGGCGCTATCTGAAAATCCCGCTCGACCTGCTCGACGCGGCCTGGGACTGAGGAGAGACGAGGATGAAGACGAATATCGGCGGTATCGACCGCAGCCTGCGCATCGCCCTTGGCGGCGCGCTGATCCTGCTGGGCCTGCTCGCGGGGCTGACCGGGCTGGCGAAATGGGCGGCGCTGGTCGTCGGCGCCGTGCTGGTGCTGACCGCGCTGGCGCGGCTCTGCCCGGCCTATGCGCTGTTCGGCATCAGCACCTGCGGGCGGCGGTGACGGATTTCACGCCCCTGCACTCGGCGCTGGGGGGCGCGCTGATCGGGCTGGCCGCCGTCCTGCTGATGGCGGCGCTGGGGCGGGTCGCCGGCATGACCGGCATCCTGTCCGGCGCCATCTTCGAGCGCGGGCGCGGCTGGCGGCTGGCCTTCCTGCTGGGCGCCGTGGCGGCCCCGGCCCTGATGCGGGCGGCGGGCGTCGAGATTGCCTTCGACAGCCCGGTGCCGCAGCCCTGGCTGGTGGTCGGCGGATTGCTGGTCGGGATCGGCGTCAGCTATGGCGGCGGCTGCACCTCGGGGCATGGCGTCTGCGGCAATGCCCGGCTGTCGCCGCGGTCGCTGGTGGCCACCGGCTGCTTCATGGCGGCGGCCTTCGCCACCGTCTTCGTCATCCGCCACCTGATCGGAGGGTTCTAGGATGCCGATCCTCGCCGCCCTGCTGTCCGGGCTGGTCTTTGGCGCCGGCATCGCGATTGCCGGCATGATCAACCCGGCCAAGGTGCTGAATTTCTTCGACCTCGCCGGGGCCTGGGATCCGTCGCTGGCCTTTGTCATGGCCGGCGCGCTGCTGGTCACGTTCATCGGCTACCGGCTGGCGCTGCGCCGCCCGCGCCCGGCTCTCGCGCCCGCCTTCCAGCTGCCGGCGCGGCGCGATCTCGACCGCGGGCTGGTCGGCGGCTCGATCCTGTTCGGCATCGGCTGGGGCATCGCCGGCTTCTGTCCCGGAGGCGCGATCCCCGCGCTGGGGCTGGGTCAGCCCGACGCGGTGATCTTCGTCGCGGCGATGCTGGCGGGCATCGCGCTGGCGCGGGTCCTGCGCGGATGAGACTGCCGGCGCTGGACTGGGCGCGGGGCTATGACGGGGCCACGCTGTCCTCGGACCTGCTGGCGGCGGCGATCGTGACCATCATGCTGATCCCGCAGAGCCTGGCCTATGCCATGCTGGCGAACCTGCCGCCCGAGGTCGGGCTTTACGCCTCGATCCTGCCGCTGGTCGCCTATGCCGGCTTCGGCACCTCGCGGGTGCTGGCGGTCGGGCCGGTGGCGGTGGTGTCGCTGATGACCGCCTCGGCCATCGGGCCGGTGGTGGCGCAGGGGCTGGCCGGCCCGCTGGTCGCGGCGGCGGCGCTGGCGCTGATCTCGGGCGCGATGCTGCTGGCAGCGGGTCTGTTCCGGCTGGGGTTCCTGGCGAATTTCCTGAGCCATCCGGTGATTTCCGGCTTCATCACCGCCTCGGGCATCCTGATCGCCGCCGGGCAGGTGAAGCATCTGCTGGGCATCCAGGCCGCCGGCACCACGCTGGTCGAGATCCTGCCCGCGTTGCTGGCCGGGGCCCACCAGGCGAACGGCTGGACGCTGGCGATCGGCTTCGGCGCGCTGGCCTTCCTTTACGCGGCGCGGCGTTGGGGGCGGCCGGGCCTGGCCGCGCTTGGCCTGCCGGCGCGGCTGGCCGACATGCTGGCACGGTCAGCGCCGATCCTGGCCATCGCGGGCGCGGTCCTGCTGGTCAGGGCTTTCGACCTGGGCGCGCGCGGCGTGGCGCTGGTCGGCGCCATCCCGCAGGGCTTGCCGACGCCCGCCCTGCCCGCCCTGTCGCTGGAACTGCTGGCCGCGCTGGCGCCGGCGGCGGCGCTGATCTCGGTCGTGGGCTTCGTCGAGTCGGTCTCGGTCGGGCAGACGCTGGCGGCGCGCAGGCGCCAGCGCATCGCCCCGGACCAGGAGCTGATCGGCCTCGGCGCGGCCAATCTCGCCGCCGGGCTCGGCGGCGGCTATCCGGTGACCGGGGGCTTTGCCCGCTCGGTGGTGAACGACGATGCCGGCGCGCGGACCCCGGCGGCGGGGATCTTCACCGCCATCGGCATCGCCGGCGCGGCGCTGTTCCTGACGCCGCTTCTGGCCGACCTGCCGCAGGCGGTGCTGGCCGCGACCATCATCCTGGCGGTGCTGTCGCTGGTCGATCTGCGCGCCATCGCCCGCACCCATGCCTATTCCCGCCGCGATTTCGCCGCCATGGCCGCGACCATCCTGGTCACGCTGCTGGTGGGGGTCGAGCAGGGCATCAGCGCCGGCGTCATCCTGTCGCTGGTCATGCAGCTTTATCGCAGCGCGCGCCCGCATATGGCGGTGGTGGGCCAGGTGCCGGGCACCGAGCATTTCCGCAACATCGACCGCCACCGGGTCGAGACCTGCCCCGGCATCCTGTCGCTGCGCGTGGACGAAAGCCTGTATTTCGCCAATTCGCGCTTTCTCGAGGACCGCATCGCCGCGCTGGTGGCGGGCGATCCGCGCATTCGCCATGTCGTGCTGATGTGCCCCTCGGTCAGCGACATCGACGCCAGCGCCCTGGAAAGCCTGCAGGAGATCAACCGCCGGCTGGCCGAGGCCGGGGTCAAGTTCCACCTGTCCGAGGTCAAGGGCCCGGTCATGGACCGGCTGGGCCGCAGCGATTTCCTGCGCCACCTCTCGGGCCGAGTGTTCCTGTCGCAGCACGAGGCGACCTGCGCCCTGCGCGGCGACTGCGCTCAGGCGCAGAAGCTCTCATAAAGCACGGCCATCACCCGCCGCGCCGGCTCGCTTTCGATGCGATACCAGATCACCTGCCCGGCGCGCCGCCCGGCGATGATGCGGTCGCGGCGCAGAAGCGCCAGGTGCTGCGAGACGGTGGAATCGCGGATGCCCAGGAAGGCCGCAAGCTGGCCCACCGATTTCTCGCCCGAGCCCAGCGCGCAGAGGATCATCAGCCGGTGCGGATTGCCCAGCATCTTCAGGAACTCGCCGGCCTCGGCCGCCGCCTGGCGCATGGCCTCGGGGTCGATGCCTTCCGGCAGCGGCAGGGTCGGGGGCAGGGTCTGGGTGGTCATGGCTTCATACCTACAATATTTCGAAGATATCGTCAAGCCACGCCCCGGTTGCCGACGCGGCGCAGCGGGCTATGCTGGGGCGGCAGGCAGCAAGCGGGGGGCGGCATGGGACAATTGGTGGACGGCACCTGGCACGACGAATGGTATGACACCGAAAGCACCGGCGGGCGGTTCCAGCGCAGCGTGACCGCCTGGCGCAACTGGATCACCCCGGACGGCAGCCCCGGCCCGACCGGCGAGGGCGGCTTTGCCGCCGAAAGCGGGCGCTATCACCTCTATGTCTCCTATGCCTGCCCCTGGGCGCATCGCGCGCTGATCTTTCGCGCGCTGAAGGGGCTCGCGCCGCATATCGACGTCTCGGTCGTGCATCCCGACATGCTGTCCGAGGGCTGGACCTTCGGCACGGATTTCGCCGGCGCGACCGGGGACCGGCTGTTCGGCCTGCCCTTCCTGCGCGACATCTACCTGAGGGCCGACCCCAAGGCCTCGGGCCGGGTGACGGTGCCGGTGCTGTGGGACAAGGCGCGGGGCACCATCGTCAGCAACGAAAGCGCCGAGATCATCCGCATGCTGAACGGCGCCTTCGACGGCCTGACCGGCAATCGCGACGACTATTGCCCGGCCGATCTGCTGCCCCGCATCGACGCGCTCAATGCCCGCATCTACGACCGGGTGAACAACGGCGTCTACAAGGCCGGCTTCGCCACCTCGCAAGCCGCCTATGACGAGGCGGTGTTCCCGCTGTTCGAGACGCTGGACTGGCTGGACAACCACCTGGCCGAAAGCCGCTATCTGTGCGGCGACCGGCTGACCGAGGCGGATTGGCGGCTGTTCACCACCATGGTCCGGTTCGACCCGGTCTATCACACGCATTTCAAGTGCAATCGCAAATGGTTGCGGGAATATCCCAACCTCTGGGGCTGGACGCGCGAGCTGTATCAATGGCCCGGCGTGGCCGAGACGGTGCATTTCGACCATATCGTGCGGCACTATCACTATAGCCACGCCACGATAAACCCGCATCGCATCATCCCGATCAACCCGCTGATCGACTGGCAGCAGCCGCACGGGCGGGGCTGAGGCACGGCGTCGCGGAACTTTCCTAGCGTTTCGCTCTGGATTGACTTTGGCGATTTCCGTCTTAATGACTCGGGAAAACCGGGCCATGTCGGTCCGGTCCATTGCCGCCAAGCCCGCCCGACTGGCCCTGCCAGCGGACCCGCTGCGTGACAAAGCTGGAAAAGGCCGATGCTCGCACCATTCCTCATCATGCTGCGCGAGGGACTCGAGGCCGCGCTGATCGTCGGCATCATCGCCAGCTACCTGCGCCAGACCGGCCGCCGGCAATGGCTGCCGGCGATCTGGGTCGGCGTGTTCCTGGCGGTGGCGCTGTCGCTGTTCGCCGGCGCCGCGATCCAGCTGCTGGCCAGCGGCTTTCCGCAAAAGATGCAGGAGCTGTTCGAGGCGGTGATCGGCCTGATCGCCGTCTGCGTGCTGGTCGCCATGGTGTTCTGGATGCGCCGCGCCGCCCGCTCGATCAAGGCCGAGCTGCATGCCGGCATCGACGAGGCCTTGGCGCAGCAGGGCAGCGCCGGCACCTGGGCGCTGATCGGCATGGTGTTCCTGGCCGTCGCGCGCGAGGGGCTGGAGTCGGTGTTCTTCCTGCTGGCGATCTTCCAGCAAAGCCGGGACGGCGCGGCGCCGATCGGTGCGGCGCTTGGCGTGCTGGTCGCCGTGGGCGCCGGCTGGGGGCTTTACGCCGGCGCTTTGCGGCTGGACCTGCGCCGCTTCTTCCGCTGGACCGGCATCTTCATCCTGCTGGTCGCGGCGGGGCTTCTGTCCGGCTCGGTCAAGGCGCTGCACGAGGCGGGGCTGTGGAACGGCTTGCAGGACCGGGTCTATGACCTGGGCCGCGTGCTGCCCGAAACCAGCCCGCTGGGCACGGTGCTGTCGGGCCTTCTGGGCTATCGCGAGGCGCCCACGGTCGGCGAGGCGCTGGCCTGGGCGATCTTCCTGGCGGTGACGCTGTATCTTTTCCTCAGGCCGATGAACGGCGCCATGCCGGCCCGGCCGCAGACTGCGGGACGTAAATGAGTTCTCCGTCGAAAGGCCTTGCCTTGGCCATCCTGGGTGCGGCGGTGCTGGCCGTGGCCGGGGGCGCCGCCTTCTGGTATGCGACGCAGCAGAATGCCGGCAGCCAGACCGCCGCCGACCAGCTGGTCACCGTCGGCACCACCACCTGCGATCCGAACGCCATCACCGTCGCCGGCGGCCGGCGCAGCTTCGAGATCGTGAACGCCTCGGACCGTCCCATCGAATGGGAGATCCTGGACGGCGTCATGGTCGTGGCCGAGCGCGAGAACATCGCCCCGGGCTTCCGCGCCACGCTGGAGGTGCAGCTGCAACCGGGCGAATATGCCATCACCTGCGGGCTGCTCTCGAACCCGCGCGGCACGCTCAGCGTCACCGCCTCGGACGAGGCCAGCGCCGCCGCCTCCGAGGTGACGCTGCGCAAGTTCCTGGGGCCGCTGTCGGAATACCGGGTGTTCCTGGTCATGCAGGGCAATGCCGCCGTGAAGGCCGCCGAAACCCTGCGCGAGGCCATCGCGGCGGGCGATGTCAAGGCCGCGCAAGCCGCCTGGCGCGAGGCGCGCCTGCCCTATCGCCGCATCGAGCCCTTGGCCTATCGCTTCTCGGATCTCGAGGACCGTATCGACCCGCGCGCCGCCTATCTGGAAAAGCGCGAGCAGGATCCGGGTTTCACCGGCTATCACCGCCTGGAATACGGGCTTTTCGCGCAAGACAGCACCGAGGGGCTGCTGCCCGTCGCCGACGCGCTGCTGGCCGACCTGAAGGAACTGGCGCAGCGGCTGAAACAGGCGCCGCTGGACCCGGGCCTGCTGATCGAGATGCCGGGCGCCAGCGCCTTGCAGATGGCCCAGGCCCAGGTGCCTCAGGGCGAAAACCTCTATGCCGGCAACGACCTGCAGGATTTCTCGGCCGGGGTCGAGGGCATCGGCAAGCTGGCCGGCCTGCTGCGGCAGGTCGTGGCCGGCGTCGATCCGTCGCTGGACACGGTCATCGGCCAGGACCTGGACGCGCTGGACGCCCGGCTGGACGCGCTGCGCGACAAGGGCTTTGCCAGCTACGGCGACGTGCCCAAGCCCGAGCGCGAGGCGCTTTCCACCGACCTGACCCGGCTCTCGGAATCGCTGGGCCGGCTGCAAGCCGCCATCGGGATCAACTGACATGGACGACCACCGCACCCTGCCTCGCCGCGCCTTGCTGAAGGCGCTGGCCCTTGGCGCGGCGGCGGGCGCGCTGCCCGCCCTGCCCGCCCGCGCCCAGCAGCCCGAACAGGCCCGCAACGTCGATGCTGCGCCGCACGGCCATGCGGAATCGGCCAAGCAGAGCGTGCCCTTCCACGGCCCGCACCAGGCCGGCATCACCACGCCGCGACCGGCGAACGGCATCGTCGCGGCCTTCGACCTGGTGCTGGGCTCGCTCGACGATTTCGAGCGCATGCTGCGGCTTCTGACCGAGCGTGCCGCATTCCTGACCGCCGGCGGTGTCGTGCCGCAGCGCGACCCCAAGCTGCCGCCGGCCGATTCCGGCCTGCTGGGCCCGGTGATCTCGCCCGACAACCTGACCATCACCGTGGCGCTGGGCGACAGCCTGTTCCAGAACCAGCCCTGGCTCGCGGGCCTGAAGCCGGCGCGGCTGCAACGCATGGTGCAGTTCCGCAACGACGCGCTGGACCCGGCGCTGTGCCACGGTGACATGTCGATCCAGTTCTGCGCCAACCTGCAGGACACCTGCCTTTACGCCCTGCGCGACATCCTGAAGAACCTGTCGGAATTCGTGGTGCTGCGCTGGATGGTCGAGGGCTCGGTCCCGCCCGAACTGCCGGGGCCGGACGGCACCACCCCCAGCGCGCGCAATTTCCTGGGCTTCCGCGACGGCTCGGCCAATCCCGACGCCACCGACGCGGCGGCGATGGATCGCATCGTCTGGACCGGCGGCGAGGACGAGCCGCAATGGGCGCATGGCGGCAGCTACCAGGCGGTGCGCATCATCCGCAACCTGGTCGAGCGCTGGGACCGCACCCCGCTACGCGAACAGGAGCGGATCTTCGGCCGCATGAAGGACAATGGCGCGCCGCTGGACGCGCCCGAGGCCGGCGAGCGCCATACCCCCGACTATGCCGCCGATCCCGAGGGCACGGCCACGCCGCACAGCGCCCATATCCGGCTGGCCAATCCGCGCACGCCCGACAGCCAGAAGCACCTGATGCTGCGCCGGCCCTTCAACTATTCGCGCGGCGCGCTGAAGAACGGCCAGCTGGACCAGGGCCTGCTGTTCATCGCCTGGCAGGCCGATCTGCAGGCCGGCTTCATCGCCGTGCAGGAAAAGCTGAACGGCGAGCCGCTGGAGGAATACATCAAGCCGATCGGCGGCGGCTATTTCTTCGCCCTGCCCGGCGTGCAGCCGGGGGACTATCTCGGCTCGGCCCTTGTCACCGCAGCCAGGCGGAGTTGATCCGCCCAGCCGTCACCTTGCATCAACGGGAGATCTGAACATGCTTGCAAGATATCTGAGGAGCACGGCGCTGGCGCTGGCCCTGACCGGCTGGGGCGGCGTCGCCCTTGCCGCCGACCCGTCGCTGGACCTGGTCGCGCCGCTGGCCGACTACAAGATCTATGTCGCGGAAAACACGGCGAAACTGGTCGAGGACACCAAGGCTTTCACCGCGGCCGTCAAGGCCGGCGACGTCGAGAAGGCCAAGTCGCTGTTCGCGCCCACCCGCATGAGCTATGAGCGCATCGAGCCGATCGCCGAGCTGTTCTCGGACCTCGACGTGTCGATCGACGCCCGCGCCGACGATTTCGAGAAGGCCGAGGCGGACGACGCCTTCAGCGGCTTCCACCGCATCGAACACGGGCTCTGGGAAAAGGGCTCGACCGAGGGTCTGGAGGGCTATGCCGACAAGCTGCTGGCCGACGTGACCGACCTCGACGCCCGCATCAACGGCCTGACCTTCCCGCCCGAGGTGGTGGTGGGCGGCGCGGCCGTGCTGATGGAGGAAGTCGCCGCGACCAAGATCTCGGGCGAGGAAGACCGCTATTCGCACACCGACCTGTGGGATTTCGACGCGAACTTCGAGGGCTCGCAAAAGATCTACGAACTGCTGCGCCCGCTGATCGCCGAGAAGGAGGCCGATTTCGTCGCCAAGGTCGACGGCAATTTCAAGGCTGTGGACGAGGTTCTGGTGAAATACCAGAAGGACGGCGGCTATGTCTCCTACGAGGAGCTGACCGACGCCGACCGCAACCTGCTCTCGACCAAGGTGAACACGCTGGCCGAGGACCTGTCGACGCTGCGCGGCAAGCTGGGCCTAGGCTGATCGCCCGGCGGAGGCGCGCCCGCCGCGCCTCCAGCGCCTGTGGGGGCGCCTGAAAAAGCGTTGCTTTTCAGTTGGAAGCGAGGGTTTTCGGATTTTTTCCGCCGCGGGGTGTTTTTCCGCTTGCACCCCTTCGGCGGCCCTTCTATACGACCCCTCACACGGGCGACGGAGACGCCGCCCGAGACCTCCGGTGGGGCCATAGCTCAGTTGGTAGAGCGCTTGAATGGCATTCAAGAGGTCAGGGGTTCGACTCCCCTTGGCTCCACCAATGCAATCTGGAAAGATGAATATTTCCCGGCACATGGGTTGATGGCGTCTTTGGCATTCCCCCAGCTTTTCCCCCAATAATATTTGGAAGTTGCCGGATCAGGGTGCATGTCGTCGGACTTCGCCGGGTCATTTCCGAAAATCTCCAATTCCGTCATATCTTGCGCGCGCCTCCCCGCGCCGGTCCCCGCCAAAGGGCCAAAGTTCTGGACCACCCCCCGGTGCCCCGGCCTGATCCGCGACCAGCCCGAGGCGCAAATCCGTCACCGTGTCGGATTTCAGCTTCATGAGAACGGCCCAGACTGCCTGATGCGAAGATGCCTGTCCTCGTCCTTCTGGCCCCCTGCGGAATGCCGGTCGATCCAGCGCCATGCTTGCGCGTTGTTCTCACAAACGGCCAGCACATCACCGCCCGCCGTCTGCACCTCATGCTTACCATCCGGTCGGGCCACGACTTGAAGCGCATCCTCACGCATCTGCGGCCACCTGTATGGCAGACCATTCGGCTAGCGCGTGGTCGATGCAAAGCCGGGCCAGCTTGAGCCGGGCGGCGTTCACCTCGCAATAGCGCGGCTGGCGGCGGCGCTTCCTCGCACCCGTCACCAGCCTGCCCGTGAACAGCAATAGTTCATCGGTCGGGATCAGTGGCACCAGATCGGCTAGGCTCCAGACTCATTAACTTTAGAGCCAGAAGAGGACTGTTGCGGCGAGTGCTATGGCCGAGAGGAAGACGATGGGGCATCTGTCGTATCTGGTCGCAACCCGCCGCCAATCTTTGAGCCTGCCGAACATGATCTCGATACGGTTGCGGCGCTTGTAGCGGCGTTTGTCGTGCCTGATGACTTTCTTCCTGCCCTTCCGACCGGGGATGCATGCCCTTATCCCCTTGTCTTTCAACGCATCTCTGAACCATTCGGCATCATAGCCCCGGTCGGCCAGCATCCATTCTGCCTGCGGCAGGCTACTCAGCATGGCGGCAGCCCCGGTGTAATCGCTGACAGGACCTGCCGTGACAAACATGCGGATCGGACGGCCCTGGGCATCGGCAACGGCGTGAAGCTTCGTGTTCATCCCACCCTTTGTGCGACCGATCAGCCTGCCACGCCCCCTTTTTTCACCCGCAGGCTGGAGGCCGTGCGATGGGCTTTCAGATAGGTTGCATCAATCATGATCGTCTTCTCGTCAGCCGCCTCGGCGGCCAGGCCGGTCATGATGCGGGTGAACACACCCATCCGGCTCCAGCGCTTCCATCGGTTGTAGAGGGTCTTTGGTGGCCCGTATTCCCGGGGCGCGTCACACCAGCGCAAGCCATTGCGATTGATGAAGATTATGCCGCTCAAGACGCGGCGATCATCGACACGCGGCTTGCCATGGCTCTTGGGAAAGAAGGGC